>NZ_JAUBTL010000045.1:0-64265 GCF_036702475.1 Microcoleus sp. D2_18a_B4 | reverse complement strand
TCCCGCCCGTCCAAAAAGGACGGGCGGGACGCCCATCCCACAATAACAATTAAAATTGTAAGTTATTTAATTCGCGAGCCTAAATTTAGATGCTTCACACTATTGTGGGGTGTTGTATTTTTTGGGCGTCCCGCCCGCCCAAAAAGGCGTAAGGTACGCAGTGCGTACCCCACAAATAGCGTGGTAAGCCCTCTTCAGAATTTCCTCAGAATTGAGCGTTAGTTTAAATAGACAACGATCGCCCCATTCAATCGATCGAGGAAATTTACCATGAAAACAGATTACCTCATCGTCGGCAGTGGTTTATCAGCACTGGTTTTCGGAGCTTTGATGGCAAACTCCGGCAAAACCGTACACATCCTCGAAGCTCACGAACATCCCGGAGGCTTTGGTCACACCTTTACGATGGCCAAAAAATACACCTTTAATGCCCAATTCCACTACGTATGGGACTGCGGCGAAGGACATACAGTAAATCGAGTTCTCAAAAAACTCGGTCTCGATCGAGATGTCACCTTTGAACGGTACGATCCGAATGGCTACGACCACATGAGAATGCCTGGGTATGCGCTCGATATTCCCTCGGAACCCGAGGAACTGATCCGGCGATTGTCGGCGCTGTTTCCCGAAGCGGGCGAGAGAATTCGCCAATTCGTCAACGAAGTCGAGAAAACCGGCAACGGACTCAGAAAACTCGCTCCTCCCGTCAAACCAATTGAATTGCTCAAAAATTTCGGTGACGTATTCTGTGCTGTCCAACATCTCAATAGTACACTTCAGGACGTTTTCGACAAGTTCCAACTCCCGCAAGCCGCCCAAACCCTATTAGCCCTGCAATGGCCGGACTTTTTGCTGCCTCCAAATCAGCTTTCTTTCTATGCTTGGATTGCCTTGTTTAGAGGCTATCAAGAAGGTGCATTTTACCCGACGCAGCATTTTGAAGATGTCATCAATTCTTTAGTTAAAGTCATTGAATCCAACGGGGGGAAAGTTCTATTAAACCATGAAGTCACGAATTTCAGGGTAACAAACAGAACAGTAACTGGTGTGGAAGCGATGGATTTGACCACCCATCAAACCCATGAATTCACGGGCGGAACGGTGATTTGCAACCTTGACCCGAAAAGAGCGGCCAAGATGATTGGAGAGGAACATTTCTCTAAAACAGTGCGACGGAAACTCAACTATGAGTATTCTGCATCTAACTACATGGTGTACTGCGTTGTCAAAGATATCGATCTCCGAGACTATGGATTTGGCAAGTGGAATACGTTTCATTCTGAACACTTGGATCTAAATGAAGCGTTTGCTCAAATGTATGAGCAAAATGATTTTTCTCGTCCGAGTTTTGCAATTACAACGCCAACTTTACTGACCCAAACGCGGGGGGATTGTCCAGAAGATTGTCAAATTGTCGAATTTCTGACTGTTGCTAATTACAGCTATTTTAAACAGCTTTGGGAGAGCGATCGCAAAGCTTACAGACAGAAGAAACAAGAGATTCTGGACTCAATTTTAGATGTTGTGGAAAAACACTATGTTCCGAATTTCCGCAAACACATGGTCTTTCATATTACCGGAAGTCCGACGACTAACGAGCGCTTCTGTTGGTGTCCTAACGGTAATTCCTACGGTTCCAGCCTGACGCCGCGCAACATGGGGGTCGATCGGCTAAATCATGAAACATCCCTCAACAATTTCTATTTCTGCAACGCCTCTTCGGGCTATCCAGGCTTTGCGCCGACATTTTGGACGGGGGCGCTGCTTTATCAACGTTTATCCGGCGATGCGATTTTAGGCTAGGAGGAATTGGTTACTCGGCGATTGAAATCGCTACTACAGAAACGAAGTCTGCCTCCGCAGACTAAAAAATAAAAAGGGCATCACATCCAACCTGGCAACGAGAGAAAGCTAGAAAAAGGTTCTTGTCCCCCCCTTATTAAGGGGGGTTAGGGGGGATCGGATCGTTTCTCCAACAGCTCTTAAGCATTCGATGATTAATGTTCCATTCTATCAATCTAGGAGTGAACTATGAGAATTGCAATTGTTGGGGGCGGAGCCAGTGGTATGGCAGCAGCCTACTGGCTCGATAAACAGGGGCATCACGTCACTGTGTTGGAAAGTCAGCCGATTTTAGGCGGACACATTCGGACGCTGAACAAAAATGTTGTACCCAATCAATCCGAGTGCAATGAAATATTAGAAAATGGGGTGCTGGAATTTCCCACAGTGTTTTACAATTTCGTGGCTTTTATGCAGGAACTAGGCGTTGAATTAGAACCGGTGCAGATTGGTTCCGCGCTGTTTTTTAAAGATGGCACTCACTTTTTGTCTGCGGTATCTATCCAAAATAATTTCACCGGAATCCAACGCCTGATCGAGTATTTGTGGCTTGATAGTCTCTACGCTCGTTCGGCGGGATTTATTTTAAGAATGCGGTTTGCTAAACAGCATGATTTCTACGACGTGTCGCTTTCTGAGTCTTTGAAAAGCTCGTGCGTCCGCAATTATTGGCTGAAGTTGCTGACGATGTACAGCTACTCGATACCGTTTGAATTGCTCGACAATTTCCCGGCAGAATTAGCGATGCCTGTTCTACGCGAATATGGCTTGGTCAACTGGGTGAGGATTAAAGGCGGGGTGTATTCTTACATTGAAAAGATTTTGGAGCGATTTAAGGGCGATATACGGCTAAATGTGGAGATTGCCAATATTTTTAGAAGTGCGGATGCTGTAAAAATGGTGCTTTCTGATGGGGAAATCCAGGAATTTGATAAGGTGGTTTTTGCGATGCCACCAGACCAAGTTATGAGGTTATTGTCTGATCCGACGGAGGCGGAAAGGAAGCGGTTTTCGGCGTGGAAAGCCAATTATGCAACGACTGTACTGCATTCGGATACATCGATGTACGATCGCTATGGTATCCGCAAGTTATCTGAATTTGATTTTTTCGAGACGGACAAAGGGTGGGGATATAATGCGAGCTTGAATCAGCTTTGTGGCATCTCATCGCCACGAGAGTACAGTTTAGCATTTCATCTGGAGGAGTCGATCGCCCAACAGCACATTATTCACATTCAGAAACATCACACGCCGCTGTACACTGTCGAGTCTTTTCGATATAGAAATGAAGTTATCGAGACTAATGGCGAGAACAACACTTATCATGCGGGAGCTTATTTGGGGGATGGTTTGCACGAAGGAGCCATTACCTCTGCTTTGCGAGTCGCGAAATTAATCGGGTGAGCTCAATTGTGATGCTACAAACTCTCGCAAATATCAGTAACTTTCCTGTCGGTGCAACACTCTCACGAAAGTAATGATGTCTGCATCAAAAGTTAAACCAATGCGAGAGTCGTCCACTCGGATGCGAAATTAATTTTTGGCCTTGCCTAAGCTGCGACACCACGTGCTGCAGTTAAGTAGACATCATGGCTCACAGATGCGGGCATTGTTGATCCGCCTAACTGAGTACCCTCAAAGTTGGTTCCCGTGAATGTTGCCCCGCTCAAGTCGGCTTCACTCAAGTCTGCATAGCACAGCCTAGCCCAATCGAGGTTTGCCTGCACCAAAGAAACTCCCACCAGATTTGCCCTGGTTAAATCTGCTCCCATCAACTTGACGCCCCGCAACTGAGCCCCGCTGAGATTGGCGGCTAACAAGTTCGAGCCTTCCAGGTTTACCCCGTTCAGTTTGGCTTCGCTGAGGTTGACGCCATTGAGATCCGTCCTGCTCAGGTCGATCCCGTTGATGTAAGCTTTCCTGAGATAGATGCCTGTTAGTTGAGCGCCAAAAAGCTTTGCACCGCTGAGTTTTGCCCCTCCACAGTTTGCCCAGTTGAGGTTGGCTCCCGTGAGGTTGGCGCCCCGCAGGTTGATGAATTGCATATCGGCTGTACACAAATTGGCGTTCCAGAGGATGGCACTCCGCAGGTTGCTACCGATGAGTTGGGCGCCACTCAACTTTGCTCTGGGCAGTTTTGCTTTGACGAGGAAAGCTCCGTTGAGATTGGCTTTTGTAAGCTCTGCGTCGGCTAGCCTGGCTTGGCCCATTTTGGCAAAACTCAGATTTGCCCTGTAAAGGTTTGCGCCGTTGAGTTCTGCTTTGGTGAGATGCGCCCGACTCAGGTTAGCTCCCGACAGGTTAGCCCTCGAAAGGTTTACGCCAACCAACATAGCTCCGCTGAGGTTTGCTCCGCTGAGGTTTGCGTCAGCAAAGTCTCTGTTTCCATTTTCGTACTGTTTGAGCAGCTCGGTTACTTCCATACGGGTCACATTCCTAACAGCAGAAATTCATCTACGAATAAACACTCTTGATAAGTATTTTATCTCAAATGGAGCGGACGCGATCGCACTTTCTTGAAAGCTGACAATTCACTTTATATTTATACATATACTTTGTGCTTTTTCCAGAGTCCCGACCGTTTTGAGGTCATAGTCTGAAACCCTTGATTTACTTAGCCTCTAGTGTGCTTCGGCAAGCGTTGCGATCGTACTGAGATCCGTGAAACCGTTATTCTGAGTAGGTAAGCCATCAAACACTGTCCGAAGTGTTAATCAATAGTAAAATCAATATTTTTGTTGTCCACTGTGGCTAACAGCTTTTTTAAACCGAGACTGCAAATTTGTTGGTTGTGTTTGCGTCAGGTGTCGCGAAGGCTGGCATGGCCATAGCTGCATATTTTATCTACTGTCATTCGATTTTAGATTTTAGATTTTAGATTTTGGATTGACTTGCGCGAGATAAATTCGGGGGCGTGAGGATTTTAGATTTTAGATTTTGGATTGATTCCACGGATAAATCACGTGGCGGGTACCACCTTTGAAATTCTTGGTCATTTTTTAGGAAAATTAGATGTGGAACAACAGCTTAATCAGCGAAAATTTTTCTCCGTTGTCTCGCAGCAGTTAGACGATCGTGCTTTTCAATATTTGCTTGAGTCGATCGGGGTTAAAAGTAATTTCAGACATTGTACTTCTGAGGAATTTATCGATATGCCTAACGGTAGATGCTATTTGTTCAAAACCTAGCAGATAATATACAGCAGATTGTACAAAACTAACAGCGAGTAATATCTGTATAGACTCACCCCCTCAACTGGCAGTTAGGCAAATGTGTCAATCTATGTTATGCTGAGTCAAAATTGAGGAATGATCATGTCAAAAGAAAGAAAAAGCAACAAAGAAGTCAAAAAGCCAAAGAAACAACCTGATGGTGGGGCTAAGCCGAAGGATGACAAAAAAAATTATGGTAGCACGGACGGCCGCAAGTAGAGATAGCTGCCCCTCTTCGGACTGCGATTAATTTTGTTCAATTGTCATTAGTATCGATTTTTAACAAATTTAAATATCCTATTTTGGGATTATCCGAAAACAGGTTTATTATATCGAGGGAATATGCAGTGCTAAACCCAAAGTATAATGAAATCTGTTTTTAGCGATGAATATGAAACATTCCGTTGCTGTATGATTGCGGCTCGTAAAGAAGCGCAACTAACTCAGGAGTCTGTTGCTAAATCTCTTAAAAAGCCCCAGTCTTTCGTAGCCAAATATGAAAACGGTGAACGACGGTTAGATGTAATTGAGTTTCTGTTAGTTGCTCATGTAATTGGTGTAGATCCTTGCGATATTATTAGGAAAATTTCACAAAAAATATCTGAAGCATCTTGTGAGAGGGAGATATGAATACGCAAGATGTAATCAGACTTGCATCCCAATATCTCGATCGTTTATCGGGTAACACTTTCGACGTTTTAGATGTATCTAAACCTGTTACCGTAGATGCAGCGGTGAACCTGTCTAAAGTTATCTCAAAGCTTTCGCCCTTAGTCGGAAATTTAATCGAATTTAACACCGTTGAATTCTTGAATCAACAAAATGAGTTCGGTGAATTTGGAAAGTGGCATAGGCAATATCCCGGCTTTCCAGATACTATTTTCCTGGGCATAGTTCAACCAACGCCAGGATTAGAAATTAAAGCGTGGTTCCCACTAGCAACAGAGATAACAGCACGTTTCAAAGATAGTCAAAATCACTTTAGGTTCGATCAGACCTACGTTGCTATCCTGGCATGGCTACCCGATAAAATCATCTATGGCAAGCCTCGCATTCTTGATGTGTGCGTTGTCTCTGGTTTATCGGTAGCTGTAGCGAGAGATACCCACTATCACAATCCGCCAGATTATCTTGTTTTAGAGCCGGAAGATACAACTCAAAGAACAGCAAATTTGCAACAAACAAACACCAGTGGATATAAATTCCAAGGCTCTGCTGAGGAGTTTTTAGAAGCTGAGACAATAGTTGATTCATGGGGTACTAAAGGAAAAGTCTACCAACCCACTAGAGAGTATCAGCGCCTTCTGCGGGAGCTACGGATAAGCTGTGTTGCATCTAGATTGCCTATGGTATTAGAGAGGGAGAGGGGGAGAAGAGGAGAGGGGGAGAGGATTTGACGATTTTTGATGGGGACTCGAAATATACAATTTAAATGCACAACAGCTTATGCTATGAATATAGACTAGATACAAATTTCGCAAAGATGGACAGAATTGTACATCCCGGCATTGAGGAATTTAAGCGACGTGTCTACAATACTGAAGTTTCTGGTATGACCGTGGGTCGGTGGAATAAGCTTTTATCAAGTCGCCTAGAAGGCAGCATCAAGAAATCCCTACAAGATTATCTACAGATTAGAGAAGAGAGTATTGATGAGATTCTTGATTAAATCTCTGTACACCATAGTAGAAATAGTCGGGGTCTATCTCGCAAGAAAAGGCTTTTCGTTTTAGTTTACGTGGTGACAAAGCTGCACTGAAAAGTCCACCAAAAGGTTCCCATATCACATCGTTTTCATCGCTCGATGCCTCAACAATAAGGTTCATCAGATCCAAAGGTTTTTGGTTGAGATGTAATGCTTTTCCAGAGAGAGTTTTAACTCTCTCATCGCCCCGTAAAGCTTGACGCTCCCAAACGTTTGTAAAACCGTGAGGGCATCTAAATTTCGATCGCATCTTGCTCCATTCTTGTCCCGTTAAAGGCTGATTGCCATCCAGCGAAAAGTATGGTTTTCCTTGAGGACTACCATACTCATTTGCATAGTTCACTAGCCTTTCAAACATCTCGGTCGGAGGGAAATACCACAAATGCCCTTGATCGAAGTATTTCCTGGTTGCTGCATCCACCACCCCGCAAGCATCGTTGGCCCGTCGTAACGGCAACCCAGAGCGTTTCCACTCTCGCAATAACCACGCCTTTAAGGTAAGTTCATTAACTGTTACTTCTGCTACACAAATACTAGACAAGTCTAGACATTTGCTTCTTACTTCATCGGGAGCATGGGAGCGGTTATCCCTCAGTAAGCTTTCACGGTTTAGCCAACCGCGATAACATAATTGCTGCGTTTAAATCTCTGTCCATCGAATGACCACAACTTCCACAGTTATAAGTCCTTTCTTTGAGTGGCATATCTTGGATGTGTCCACAGTTTGAACAGGTCTTGCTCGACGGGAACCATCGGTCGGCAACGATTATTTCACAGCCAAACTTTTTAGCCTTGTACTCTAACTGGCGTTTGAATTCATGGAATCCACAATCAGCTATTACTTGAGCTAGTTTATAATTGGCCAACATCCCGGAAACGTTCAAATTTTCTACTACTATTTTTGCGTGGTTTTTGCATAAGTAAGTAGTGATTTGATGCCGAGTATTTTTTCTAAGATTTGCTACCTTAGCGTGATGCTTTGCTAATTGAATTTTGGCTTTGTATCTATTCTCGGAACCCTTGACTTTTCTGGCAAGAACCCTTGACAACCTCTTGAGTTTTGCGAGATGTGCTTTGTAGTGCTTTGGGTGAGGAAATACTACGCCAGTTGAAAGTGTAGCTAACTCTTTGACTCCCAAATCAACTCCTACAACATCATGACTTTTGATTGTAGGTTCATGCTCTTGTTCGTAGGCAAATGCGATAAACCAACTATCGGCAGTGCGCGAAATGGTAATTGACTTGCAAGTTGTATGAGGCAATCCCTCGTGAGTTTTTACCCAGCCGATTGTCGGCAACTTTATAGATGTACCGCCCACAGGGATAGGCTTACCACTCGCATCAATAGTGAAAGAATCGTGATGCCCCTTCTTCTTGAATTTGGGATAGCCACCTTTTTTTGAGAAGAATCTAGAGAAAGAATCCCCAAGGTTATCAAACGCATACTGGGTAATTTTTTGGCAAATACCTGCCTCTTTAATCCACGTAAACTCAGGTTTTACATGGTTGTTAAAGAATTTCTTGAGGAGGTATTTATTTGGCTTCAGTCCATCTTGATAAAGATTACTCCAAGTAGCCAAGCCCCAATTATAAGTAAACCTTGCTATTCCAGCGTGCTTGCTCATTATTGTGGCTTGACTTTTGCGGTTCTTTAGCTTTGTTTTGATGGACAGAAGCATTGTTCGACCTCAACACTGTATTTCTTGATTGCTCAATTTTGCCAGTTATTGTACGGGCTTGTCAATAGCATCTTTTAGGTTTTCTTTGAGCTCTTTGGAGTAATTTCCTAGACCGTATAGACGGCAAGAGAAGCAGTGGATTCTCGCCATCAAATCTTCTACTAATTCATGCTGGGGGGACAACGATAATTGATTGGCGACTACAATTTCGCATCCAACCGACGTGGCAAGCTCTTGGATGAATTCAAAAGCAAAGCGACACATTCTGTCTTTGTGTGCAATTACAATTATTGATATTTCACCTTTGAGCATTGACAGCATGATTGCTAGAAACTTTTTCCTTTTAAAATTTAGTCCGCCCCCAATTTCTGACACCCAATCATCGACTGTTAATCCTCGACAAGGGCAGAAAGCTTCCATTGCCAGCATCTGATTTTTGAGTTCCGGTTTCTGTCCACTGGACGAAACAAGGGCGGTAGACGACCGTTTTTCGGTTGGCTTCTATGGGCTTCAATCCGTTGGCTATCAAGAGATCATCTTCGGTGTAGAACCGATGACCTGACAGGGTGCGCAAGGCTTGCAACTTCCCTGAAACGTCCCAACGTTGGAGTGTTTTTACTGACAATCCCAGCTTTTTTGCGAAAACGCGCGAGCTTAAACAAAATGGTACACCGCATATTTGTCTATAAGTGTATCATTTTGTCTATTTATTTGCTACCTAGGGACTAGCTCTAACGTATTGAACGCAGACTTCTGTAACGACGGGGAACCTGCGAATTTTCTGTGTGTTAACATTCCCTGCGATATGACCTTTTCCCTTGTTCCAAATATTGGAATTGACATAGCGCCAACCATATTTTTCTAGAAGTGGATGCACAATAGCCCAACCAATCTCTGAATTCCAAAACCAGAGTGTTGTACAGGGTATGGCTGCTTTTGACCAGGCCTCGATATGAGGTTTATACCAATTAGGTAAATCAATGTGATCTGAGGTAAGCTGTTTAGCATTTAAACTGCGTATTTTAGAGACTGAAACCCAATACTTGCTTAGATAGCCTCTGAGTTTTAAATGGTGAACAGCTTATCTCCTTCAAACCCAAGAATACCGTAAGCTCCATCTGAAACTATGACAGTAGGTTGCTCCCAATTGTCGTAGTGCTGGAGACTATCGCCGAGATATAAAGTAACGTATTCGTCACTCCATGTAGAAAAATTAAAATTGGTATTGAGATTAGCTACTTTGCCACGACCAACAGTGCTGCTCGCTTTGCGTTTTAAGATGCTGGGAGAATTCGCTTCTGCGTTAGGACTCATTTGTTGACTTACGTGACTCTAAAAATTAAGTACAAATATTTTATCCTGATTTGGGATATTGAGGCTAAGTAATACCAAAGTTAACCTACCTACTTCCGCTTTGTTGACAAAAAAAATAGTTCGATCGCCCAATCCCATCAAATCCCATCAAATCTATCACAACGATATCTCAGTCACCGCAATATTACCCTCAAAACACACGTCAACATCAGTCCCCGCCGCCCGATCGCGCGATCCATATTCTCCGGCATAATAAAAGTATTCTCCCTCCATCCGGTAAACCACTGGCAGCGGCTGCGTCGAGGGCTGGCAAAACACAATTTCCGGTTCCGCACTTCCGGGCGCTAAATGCGGCAAATTCACATTCCAGAAACACCCCGACTTTGGTTCCCGGTTGAGCAAATCCGCCAACACCCGCGATGTCCAACGAGTAGCGACATCCCAGTCAATTTCGAGCGGCCTTTTAATCCGGTGGGAAATTGCGATGCCCGGAATACCGTGCATGGCTGCTTCCCGCACAGCCGCCACCGTACCCGAAATATACACGTCAACCCCCAAATTGCCACCCGCGTTAATACCCGAAAGCACCAAATCCGGCTTCGCACAAACGTGATGAAGAGCAATACGCACGCAATCGGCCGGTGTTCCCCCTACAGCATACTCAAATTCCGATCGCCGATCGACATGAATCGGACTGTGAGCCGTCACCTGATGCCCGCAGCCCGACAATTGCCCTTGGGGAGCCACCACAATCGTCTTGCCGCTTACTGCTTGCAAAAGTGCTTGAATGCCGGGAGCATCGATGCCGTCGTCGTTGGTTAAAATTATTGTCATTATGTGTCGGTTTTATAGAACCGATTTGAGAGCGCAGAGGCTGGCAACCTTCTGATAGTTCTAGCCCAAATTGGTTGTTGATTGGTGGCGATCGTCAGTATGAGCATTGCCACACATTTATATCATGGCATTAATTGAACAGTTGCCGCAGAAATGTGGCGCGCCACATTTTAGGTCAGCCGCATCTTGATATGACAGCTAAAGCGACTTGTTACGCTTGGCCCAGTGCAGCATTCATGACATCAGTCTCGATGCAAACATCTAATCACATCATTTTGGCGTTGCTGATTTATGGTATGAAAGGCTAAATATGCAAGTCATAGAAACCAGTATCTACAAAGCTTCGGGATTTTCAACTTATTTTTTTTCATACCCTGATTAAGCAACGCCTTCCTCGGCTCTCCCGGATGCTTAGTGTTAAAAGTAGCAGATGATACTAAGTATCTGAGACTGAACGTTGAAACCCTCGATCGTGCTAAATTATTAGCTTACGTTATTACCATAAGTACGAGAGAGCCAATAATAGGTTAATGTCGATTCCAATTGCGCTTTGACGCAGGGGATGGCAGAATAGGAAATCCTTACCAAGCAGAGTATCTAAGTTCCAGTCCTCAGCCCCAATTCATAAATCAAATACTCATCTACACTGTTACCATTATTACATCTCACCCCGGAGAGCCACATGAGCGAACCCCCTCAAAGCAATGCCAAAACAGGCTGTCCCCCAGTGCCTCAGTCAATTATGACCGCCAGTCGGAAAGAACTACGTAATGCCCCATTGAAGATTGAGGGGAAACTACCAGACGACGTACAGGGTTATATCTTCATTGTTGCGCCAGTAGGAACCGTTGAATCAGGAGGTCTTCCTTTTGCCGACGGAGACTCATTTTTGAATGGCGACGGCATGATTTACCGACTTGATTTTAATCAAAAGGGTAAAGTAATTTTGAAAACGCGGATTGCCAAGCCTCTAGATTACCATTTTGACGAGGCAACTAAAGGCACTAAGTGGGGATTTCGCAATCATGGGATCTTAAGGTTTTCCTTACTTCTGGGCGCTCGCAACGAGTTAAATACAGCTTTTCTGCCCGTAAAATTCTCTCAAGACGAACAGGAACGGTTGTTAGTAACTTATGATGCAGGTCGTCCTTATGAGATTGATACAAATACCCTTAAGGTGGTGACTCCAGTCGGGTCAAATAAAGAGTGGCGTCCTGAAGCTCCTCTGCCCTATCTTTTTCCACCCATTTTTAGTACCGCCCATCCTGCCTTTGATACCGACACGGGCGAGATGTTCGCAGTTAATTATGGTAGATCGTTAGAGAATTTTGTTGATACTATACCTTTCATTAAAGAGATAGACGAATGCTTTCCAGAAGTTCGTCAACTTTGGGGAAAATTTAAGGGTTTAGAAGATTTCGTCTATCTGATTCGTTGGGATGGCGTAAATCTTTTAGATCGGTGGACGCTGGTAAATGCTGATGGTTCACCAGTCAGCATTAAGCAAACTATCCATCAGATTGGAGTAACCGAAAATTATGTAATTTTGATGGACACAGCCTTTAGCACTGGACTGGATCAGTTGCTCACCAATCCTTTTCCAGACAACAAAGAGCTAGAAATAATTTTAAGGAACTTATTAGCAAGTCCACCTTCACCCGATTCTATTATTTATATCGTTAGCCGCAGCGATCTGCAAAAGAGGCAGCGTCCAGCCTTGAACGAACCAGAAGTTAAAGTTGTCGCGCGGAAAGTGGTAATTCCCCTCGAAGCAGCTCACTTTTTGGTGGACTATGAAAATCCTAACGATAAAATTACGCTCCACGTAGCTCATATTTGTGCTTGGGACGTTGCTGAATGGCTGCGTAAATACGATCTTTCCGCTTATCAACCTCACAATCCCGTGCCTAAAAACTTGCCTGGGATGGAACTGAATGAGATGGACATCAGCCGTTTGGGACGCTACGTAATTGACCTAAACCACCCAGATCCAACCATCGAGCCAAAAGTTATCTGGGATATCGAATATACATGGGGGCTTGGATTATACGCCTACCTTGACCGATTACCGTCAGGTAAAACTCCCAGAAAGCTAGATAATATCTACTGGATTTCTTTCGGACTGTGGAAGGATTTAACCACCGAGTTTTTGCGCCGCTTATACCGGGATTATAAGTATCAGGCAGTACCGCAGTCAGATGTTTTGGCTCTGGCTGAAAAGGGCGTACCAGCTTGCTTGCTGCGACTGGAAACGCAGTCGATGGAAATTGCCGATCGCTATCAGTTCGATCCTGGCTACATCGTGAGTTCACCGCAGTTTATGCCGCGTCGCGGTAATCAAGGTAGTTCAACCGACGGTTATATAGTTTGCACCGTTTTCACTCCCCAAAGAAATGAAATTTGGATTTTCGAGGCTGACAATTTGTCTGGCGGGCCGAAATGCAAACTCAGCCATAAATCCCTTGACTTTACATTCACATTGCATACAGCTTGGTTACAACAAATAGGGCCTCGTTCAGCTAAATACAAAATCTCGTTGCGGGAAGATTACAAGGAATTAGCAAAGAAGTTCCAATCTCGGCCGGAATGCGAGAAAGAGATTCAGATTCAGGAGTTGTTGGCTAAAGAGTTGTACCCGCGCTTTGAAAGCGAGTAAAAATTTACTAACAGGCAGATTATCCATGAATCTGCCTGTGATTTAGAAGAGTTAATGAAAAGGGTAAAGTGAAAAAGATGATCGTTCTTTCAGGATACGAAATTATAGAAAATATTTACGAAGGAGCCAGAACCGTTGTTTATCGAGGGATACGAAATCGGGATCGACAGCTTGTTATCGTTAAAATAATAAAAAATGAACATCCTACGCTTGAACAAATTACCAATTTAAGGCAAGAATTTATAATTTCTCAAAATTTAGATTTTGAAGGAATTGTCAAAACCTACAGCTTTGACAATTATTATAATAGCTTTGCTCTAATCTTAGAAGATTTTGGCGGTCAATCACTTGATATTTTTATAGCGGCTAATAAACTGTCAATAACCGATTTTCTAAGAGGCGCAATCGCTCTATCCGAAACTTTGATCTATCTCCATCAAGTACCGATCATTCACAAAGACATTAAGCCCTCAAATATCATTATCAATCCAGCGACAGGAAAAGTAAAACTGACTGACTTTAGTATTTCATCGCGCTTGGAATTGAAAAACCAAAGCATTAGCAATCCCAACTTGCTAGAAGGGACTCTCGCTTATATGTCACCCGAACAAACGGGGAGGATGAATCGAGCAATTGACTACCGCACCGACTTCTATTCTTTAGGAGTGACTTTCTATGAACTGCTGACCAACCAGTTGCCATTTACTACCACCGATCCGATGGAGTTGGTTTACTGTCATATTGCCAAACAACCAGTCCCACCTAAAGAGGTAGCAGAAATTCCTCAAGCGGTTTCAGATATTGTGATGAAACTGTTAGCAAAAAATGCGGAAGACCGATATCAAAGTGCGGCGGGATTAAAATTTGACCTGGAAACTTGTTTGCAGCAATTGCAGACAACTGGCAAGATTGAAAGTTTTCCCATCGGTCAACGCGATCGCGGCAACCAATTACTCATTCCCCAGAAGCTTTATGGTAGAGAAACCGAAGTCCAAATTCTTCTAGATGCCTTTAGACGAGTCAGCCTCGGTGCCACCGAGATGATGTTGGTTTCCGGTTATTCCGGGATTGGTAAAACTTCAATCGTCAATGAAGTTCATAAACCAATTGTAGCAGCTAGGGGATACTTTATTGCGGGTAAGTTTGACCAATTTAAGCGCAACATTCCCTATGCGGCGTTAATCCAAGCATTTCAAGAATTAGTTCGTCAGCTATTAACTGAAAGTTCCCAACAGATTGCTATTGGGAAAGAAAACTTATTAAATGCGCTCGATAATAACGGTCAAGTTATTATTGATGTTATCCCCGAAGTCGAACTAATTATCGGTAAACAGCCTGAAGTTCCTCAACTGGGTTCATCGGAATCCCAAAACAGATTTAATCGGGTATTTCAACAATTTATTCGCGTTTTTTGTCAACCAGAACACCCGCTCGTCATATTCCTAGACGATTTACAGTGGGCTGATTCGGCATCTCTAAAGTTAATCCAACTCTTGGTAACCGATCCAGATAACAAATATTTGTTAACGATTGGAGCTTATCGAGATAACGAAGTCAGTCCCGTTCATCCTTTAATTCAGACCATAGAAAAAATTCAAGGAAATGAAACGGTGGTGAATAATATCACCATTCAAGCGCTGGCTTTGGATAGCGTCAACCAATTAATCGCCGACACTCTCGATGCCAGCGTAAACTCAGACAAAATTAAAGTTTTTTCGGAATTACTTTTTAATAAAACCCAAGGCAATCCGTTTTTCTTAACGCAGCTACTCAAAACCCTGTACTCAGAAAATCTGCTGGTTTATCAAGTAGATACAGACCGCTGGGAGTGGGATATTCAACAAATCCAAGCAATTGGTATCGCAGATTTCAATATTGTTGAACTGGTTGCCAGAAATATTCGCAAACTCCCAGAAATAACCCAGAAATCATTAAAATTAGCGGCTTGTATCGGCAACCAATTTAACTTAGAAGTTTTATCAATTGTCAATGAAGAATCAAACATAGCGACGGCTGCTCATTTGTGGGAAGCACTGCAAGCGGGTTTGATTCTGCCGCTGTCTGAAAATTACAAAATTCCTCTAGTGTTTGCCCAGGAAGATTTGGCATCTATACGCGATATCAAAGTTGACTACAAATTTTTGCACGATCGAGTGCAGCAAGCAGCTTATTCTTTGATTCCAGAATCGGAAAAAAAAGCCACTCACCTGAAAATTGGTCAACTGTTGCTGAATAATACAACAGAGCAAGAGCGAAAAGATAATATTTTTGCTCTGGTTAACCAACTGAATTTTGGCACAGATTTGCTAACTAATCAGTCAGAAAAAGATGAATTAGCCCAATTAAACCTGGTTGCTGGACAGAAAGCAAAGGCAGCTACTGCATATGAAGCCGCTGTTAATTATTTGAATGTAGGTATAGAACTCCTGAGCCAAGATAGCTGGGAAAGTAGATACGATTTGACCTTTAATTTTTATCTGGAAGTGGCGGAAGCCGAATATCTCAATGCCAATTTAGAACGAGCAGTAATTTTGTGCGATCGCACTCTCCAAAAAACCAAAACCATCCTCGAACAAGTCAACTTATACGAACTGAAAATTAGGCTTAACCTCGCTAAAAACCAGAACAATTCTGCGGTAGATACCGGACTGCAAGTTCTAGAAATGCTGGGAGTGACCATATCTCAATCACCGCCGCAAGAACTCAATATTGAGGAGTTAGCTAACCTGCCAGAAATGACCGAGCCCTACAAGCTGGCGGCTATGCAGTTTTTAGTTCTGATTTTCCCACCAGCTTGCTTCGCAGAAAGCCCGCTATCGCTACCAATTCTATATACTATGATCGAACTTTCTCGTCAGTATGGGAATTCGCCACAGTGTACTTTTGCCTATTCCATTTACGGAATATTCGTGTCTTGGCTCATACCAGATCTAGATTTTGCCTATCAACTTGGTAAACTTTCTTTACAAGTATTAGAGCAGTTAGATGCCAAAGAGTTTCGTTCTAAAATATTGGTTAATGTTTCCATCGGTATTACGCACTTCAAAAAGCATACTAGGGAAACTATAGAACCCCTTCGTCAAGCAATTAATAGCGGCTTAGAGTTTGGAGATATAGAATATGCTTGTCATGCTGCTGATTACTACTGCGCTCATCTGTTTTTTAATGGCGAGCATCTAGACTACGTGCAAGAACAGCAAAAACTATATATTGACTTGGCAGAGAGATTGTCCCAAGAACACCAGTTATATTTACTCAAAATTCTCGGTCAATTAGTAGAAAATTTAAGGGGGATGACAGATAATAAGCTGATCTTGATGGGCAGCATATTAAATGAGGAAAAAGCTATCTCTTATTTAAGAGAAGTAAAGAATTTCATTTGCTTGTTCAGGCTTTATTTTGCCAAAACTGTAGTTTGCTATTTGTTTAAGCAGTATAAAGAAGCTATCGAGTTTGCGAGAGAGGGGTTGAAATATTCAGGTTACGTTCAATCAAATATTAGTTTTATTGAACAGACTTTTTACTATTGTCTGATTCTTTTAGCCCAGTATGTTCAGGAAGATTCAGGAGAGGAAGAAAAGAAACAAGAATACCTGAGCCAAGTCGAAGAAACTCAGAAAACTATAAAAAATTGGGCGTTCCATTGCCCAATGAATTACCAGCATAAGTATGACTTAGTAGAGGCCGAAAAAGCCCGCGTATTGGGGCAATCTTTCACAGCAATGGAATATTACGACCGGGCGATAGATGGAGCCAAGGAAAATGGATACGTCCAGCACGAAGCCCTCGCCAATGAACTAGCAGCAGAATTTTATTTAGCATTAGGTCGTCAGAAAGTAGCGCGTACCTACCTGATTGACGCTTACTATGCTTATATTCGCTGGGGAGCGCAGGCAAAAGTTAAAGATTTAGAAGAGCGCCATGCTGAATTACTCGCACCAGTCGTCGGTAGGAAAAACAGCCTGACGAGTGGAGGAGACGAAATGATTGTTCAGACCAGAAATACTGTCACTTCTACCAATTTAGGTGCTGCACAAGCTCTGGATTTATCAACAATTATCAAAGCCTCCCAAGTGCTCTCAGGAAAAGTTCATCTGGATGAATTGCTCTCGAATTTGATGCTAGTCTTGCTGGAAAACGCGGGAGCAGAAAAATTTTATTTCCTCATACCTGACCCAGCAGGTGAGTGGAAAATTGAAGCTCAATGTACGGGTGAACGATGTCAAATAATCTCCAAGTCAGCGATTGAAAGTCAAGAGATTCCTATCTCGCTGGTTAATTATGTAGAACGCACGCAAGAAACTCTTGCGATCGATGATGCAACCACTGAAACTAGGTTTGCCTCTGACCCGTATATTATTCAGCAGCGACCTAAATCTATTTTGTGTAGCCCCCTGATTAATCAAGGTAAGTTGGTAGGCATCTTATACCTAGAAAATAATTTAACAGCGGGCGCTTTTACGCGCGATCGCTTAGAAGTCCTCAACATCATTTCCGCCCAAGCTGCGATCTCCATCGAAAATGCCCGTCTCTATCAAACTTTAGAAGAAAAGGTGCAACAACGCACCGCCCAACTCGCCCAAGCAAACCAGGAAATTAGCGACCTCAACAACAAACTTAAAGCCGAAAACATCCGCCTCAGTGCTGAGTTAGAAGTCACGAAACGACTGCAACAAATGATCTTACCCAAACAATCAGAACTTGATAAAATTAAAGGATTAGAAATAGCTGGATATATGGAACCTGCCGATGAAGTGGGTGGCGACTACTACGACGTGCTAACCCAAAATGATAAGGTAAAAATTACCATCGGCGATGTTACGGGACATGGTTTAGAAAGTGGCGTATTAATGATTATGGCGCAAACCGCCGTCCGCACTCTCCAACAAATGAACGAAACCGATCCGGTGAAGTTTCTTGATGTGTTAAACCGCACCCTTTATGCCAATATCGAGCGCATCGACTCGTCTAGAAACATGACCTTGGCTTTGTTAGATTATCAAGATAGTAACCTTACCCTCAGCGGTCAACATGAAGAAATAATTGTAGTCCGTACTGATGGTAACATCGAACGGATCGATACAATGGAACTCGGCTTTCCTCTGGGATTAGAGGAAGATATTGCTGATTTTGTTTGCCAAGTTGAAGTGCATCTTAATCCAGGGGATGTAGTAGTGCTTTACACAGATGGAATTACCGAAGCTGTAAATATAAATAAAGTGTATTACGGCATAGAAAGATTGTGCCAAGTGACCAAAGAAAATCGCCACAAAACGGCTGAAGAAATTCGACAAGCAGTAATTGATCATCTGCTGCAACATATTGACAAACATAAAGTTTTTGACGACATTACGTTGGTAGTCATAAAACAGAAATAACGCAAATTGGTAATTGGTAAATTGTTTGAGCGTCCGACGATCGAAACCGACTTCACGCCCAACAATTTTGGAAATGGTGCGCGGACTCATACCAATTTTTTATGAGGCTGCATAGAATTCGATCCCCCCTAGCCCCCCTTAAGAAGGGGGGGACCGGAAGCTTCTTGAAGTCAACCCCTACTCCCCTTTTTAAGGGGGATTTAGGGGGATCGATATCTGTGCAACTTCACATTAAATTGGTATCAGGAAGGTGCGATCGAAAGCTGAGCGCCACGTCTGTGCTAAAATCCAAAATTCCTCAAACACATCAACCAACTTGTGGTAAAGTTTTGTGTCGATCGCCCGTTAGCGGAGTCCTCCCAGAGGATCGGTCAAATATCAATGCAAGTTCAGTTAAACGCGCTCACAGCAATGTTTTTGCCAATTTTCCCCCTAGCTCAAACAATCGCCGCACCTCCCGCCCAACAACAACTGCTGATCCAGCCAGAAGCCCCCCTACCCGAAAACCAACTGGATTTACCACCACAGCCAAGCAGCAGCTTGCTAAAAACGATAACTGTGGCCCAACAAGTGCGCGTTTTACCGGGAAAACTCGACAACATCCCGGTTTTCAACAGCAACAGCCCCGAAGTTGTGCAAACCGAAGGCATTTTGCTCTCAACATTTGCCCCGGAAGGAAAACAAGTACCTTCTGCACACTTAAACTTTCCCTTCAAAGGTCGATTTGACATCTTTGCCCACCACATCGCCAAAGCTAAAAATCGCGAAGAAACTCGCACCTTATTTCAAGGAATAATTGTCCACAATCCTAACTCCGAACCTGTTACTTTAAATGTCTTGCAAGGAGCAACTTATTTAACTCGGCCGGATGCCTTGTTTGTCGATTTGCCGTCGTATTTAGAAAATAGATTCGGTACTGTGTTTGCGGGGCCTGGAAGCCGCATCACGAGCGATGTATTGCGGGGGTTCAGACAAGCCATTTTGCCCGCTGCGATCGAGATTCCGGGCAATCAGAGCCGAATGCTGATGAATTTGCCGATACCTGTTGGCAATGTCACGCCTTCTTCCAACGGTCGATCGACCTTAATGCGAATGTCGAGCAGCAATTCGGTTTATGTAGCGTCATTAGCAATGTTTGCTCCTCAAAGTCAAGGAGGAGTCGAACAATATCCGACTTTAGAAGAGTGGGAAAATATTTTAAATACCAAAGGTTTAGCAGGGCCCAGAGATTTAGCACCAACTCCGAAAGGCGAAAATCCGGTGCAAAAAATTTATGGCCGCGTGGCAGGAGTCGCTGAAGGTTCCCAGTGGCAAGCTAAAATTACGGACAATTCGAGAACCGATTATTTAACTATTCCCAAGCGCGGCGAGTCATTTTCCTATGCTTTGAGCACAACGGATACGGGTACTTTTGGCACAGGCCAAATTCAAAGTGCTAAAATGTTAGCTCGCTATCCCGATACTGCTTATTCTGCTCACGGTAATTACGGGATTCAATACAACTTAACTTTTCCGCTTTACAACAAATCTCGCGAGTCTCAATCTGTTAGCATTAAAATGCAAACACCCGTCAAGGCAAATATAGAAGCGGGGGGATTGATGTTTTACGATCCTCCTGAAAATCGGATATTTTTCCGAGGTACGGTGCGGGTGATGTTTAAGGATGATACGGGCAAGACTTTGACGCGCTACATTCACATCGTGCAGCGCAGGGGACAGCAGGGGGAACCTTTGGTGAATGTGAATATGAAGCCGGGGGAACGCCGTTTGGTGCAGGTGGATTTCTTGTATCCGCCGGATGCGACGCCGCCCCAAGTTTTGACTGTGCGATCGAGTAATTAGTTGGTGGTTGACTGTATATTTACACTGTGCGAAACCTGGCTGAATTTCTCACAACAAAAAGTACGATCGCTACTCCACGGGTTCGCCCTTAACATACAAAGATTCGAGAAACTTAACAGCTTCATCAAGCACAGCTTCCGGTAACTTCTCAACAATCGCGATCGCCCTTTGACGGATTTCTCGATCGACTGCTTTTGATTGCTGCGAGTCAGTGTTTGCTAAACTGCTAATTTCAAATGACTTTTGCTTCGATAAAGCTGTTTCTGGAGTGACAAAAACGCCAACATCTGCCGGAAGTTCGACAGTTTCTTGATTGTAATATTTAACCACGAGATTTGTCACATTCATCACTACCCGCTGATTAAACCGGAAAACTTCTGAAAAAGTGCGCTCACCGCGAGTAGTCTGAAGTAAATGTTCTCCCACTTAATTGACTTCTGTTGTAAAAATAAATTTGTGTGTATCCGTACCAACTGACACCAAAACCTCGTGAGTATGAGAGCCAATCGCAGGTTGAACAGACAAAACTTGCACTTTCATCGTCTTAATGAGTAATATCAAATCCGTTGGTATCGGAATTATTGATCTCTCTCTTCTCTTCCTCTGTGTCCTCTGCGGTCTCTGCGGTTAAATCATTCCGAAATTAGACATCTCATTAAAAGCTAAGTCTAAATCCCCCTTTCCTGCCAATAAGAGTAAAAGGGGGATTTAGACGATCGCTAAAGCGTCAAAGATTGAGGATTTGTCTCAATCAATTTCGCTAAATCTTGCAAGAAAGACGCCGCATCAGCACCGTAAATAATCCGGTGATCGCAAGTAATATTCACCTGCATTTGGCGCTTCACTCCCATCAAACCATCCTCGTTTGCCACTACTTGCGGCCGCGAAGAGCCGATCGCCAAAATCGAGCCTTGATTCGGCGGCAAAATCGCGTCAAACTTGTCTACTCCAAACATTCCCAAATTGGAAAGAGTAAAAGTTCCCGTGCTGTATTCATCCGGCTTCAACTGCTTGGTGCGGGCGCGATCGACTAAATCCTTCCACGTGCGGGAGAGCGAATAAATATCGAGGCGATCGGCATTTTGCAACACCGGCGTAATCAAACCGCCGCCATCCATCGCCACCGCTACCGCCACATTAATATCAGCGCGGTGTTGAATACCCGACTCCACATAACAAGCATTCAGCAGAGGATGTTTTTGTAAAGTTACTGCTACAGCCTTCGCCAGCATAGCCGTCATCGTGACGCCCTTGGACTTAATTTGTTTGTAGAGTTTGTCCAGATTATCAGTAGTAATTGTGTAACCCACGCGGAAAGACGGCACGCTCAAACTTGCTTCCATATTCCGCACCACCGCATTTTGCAGCGCGTTCATCGGTACTCTTTGGCCCGAAAGTGCGATCGCCGGGACTGGTGCGGGTGCGGGTTTGGCTGCTGCGGGGGCGGGTGCTGCGGGGGCGGGGGCGGGTGCTGCGGGGACTGTTACCGGTTGTTGAACCGGAGCGGGTTGGGCTTTGCCGGCTGCTGCTTCCACATCCTCTGCGACAATGCGACCGTTGGGCCCGCTGCCTTTGATAGAATTCAAATCTACTTTAAACTCTTTGGCTAACTTGCGAGCGCGGGGAGAAACGACGCTGCGGCCGTTTTGGCGGCTGACATTTTGCTGCAAACCTGCTGACGATGTAGCAGCGCTCACAGGAGCTGGGCTGGGAGCCGGGGCTGCTGCTGCGGTTGGGGCGGCGGCTCCTTGCTGCTGAGCGACGGCGATTTCGGCTTCTGTTTCTGCTACGAGGGCGATTGCCGCTCCCACCGGAGCAACTTCGCCCGCAGGTACGATAATTATTGCTAAATAGCCTTCGTAGAAAGACTCGACATCCATGTCGGCTTTGTCGGATTCAACCACTACCACCGTTTCGCCTTTTTCTACTTTGTCTCCGGCGGATTTGACCCAGGAAACAATTTTGCCCTCTGTCATGGTAGAACTCAGGGCTGGCATGAAAACTTCGCGAATCATCTGTAAAAAGTCCTTTTGTGTGGGTAATAGGTAATCGGTATTTGGCAATTGATAATTGGCGCTCGGCCACCGGCAATACTTATTATTATGCCAGTCTCTCGCATTCTTGATGTGTGACTGTTGACTCAAAATCACTTGCCAATTACCGATCGCCAATTACCACTTACCAATTTCTAAATATCACCTCGAATTTCTTCGACTATGCCGTCGCGGAGGAGAATTTCTACTTGCATTTTTTGAATCAAGTTTTCTCCGAGCCCGACAGTGAATGTGCCGTCAATTTGACCTTGACTCACTTCTTGTTCCAGGTCTAGCACCTGCACTTGCTGAAGCTGTTGCAGGTTTTGGTTTTTCTGTTCTAGCAGTTCGCTTTTTCTTTGATTCACCTGCACTTGAATGTTTTCTATTTGCTGCATTACTTGCGGGCCTGGGGGCTGCAGATTTTGCTTTTGGATTTCTGAAATCATCCGCTGCCCTTGCATTTCTAACTGTTGTAGCTGAGAGTCTATTTGGTTGATTTGGGCTTGGAGTTGCTGTTGAGCTTCTTCTTTCCAGCGGGGAGTAACGACGACTTTAACGTTAATCGATCGCTTCAAGAGTAATTGTGGTTCCATAAAAAAGTTGTTGCTTGTCAATTAGGAATTAGGCATTAGTCCTGGGCCATTAGTTGGTAAATATGAACTAATGGCCCAGGACTGAGGACTCGGACTCGGGACTCGGGTGTTGGGATAATTTTTTCTTTTCCATTTCCCAAGTCCTGCGAATATTTCAAAACATCCCGTCAATCATATCGCGGTAGTGTTGCGTCACAACCGGGCGCTTAATTTTCAGGGTCTGGGTCAACATTCCATTTTCGATCGAAAATGGCTCCTGAATCAACCGGAACGGGCCGATGCGATCGTCCGCGCGGTATCCAGGGCGATTTTGCACCTCTCGGTTCAATTCTTTACGGAATAAATCTTGAATTGTCTTGCTATTCCAGTCAATTTCGTGTAATGGGGGATTCTGAGTTTCTGCCCATTTCTGCACGGCTTCTGCATTGGGGACAATTAAGGCGCCGACTGATTTCTGGTCTTGACCTACTAGCATAATTTGGTCGATGTAGGGGCTGCGGAGGCAGGCGTCTTCTATGGGCTGGGGTTCGATGTTTTCGCCGTTGGTGAGGACGATCGTATCTTTGGCCCGCCCGGTCAAGATTAAGTCGTTTCCCGGTGTCAGCCAGCCCAAGTCGCCGGTGTCGAACCAGCCTTCGGAGTCGATCGCCTTGGCAGTCGCTTGGGGATTAAGATAATAGCCCTGCATAATTTGCGGCCCCCGCGCCAATACTAAACCGCGCTGGCCTGTTGGCAGTTGCTGTCTGGTTTCTGGGTCTACTATTTTAATTTCCGTATGGGCTAGAGGCTGTCCTGCGGAACCTTTAAGATTGTGCCAAGGGCGGCGGACGGTTAAAACCGGGGACGTTTCGGTTAAACCGTATCCCACCAACAAGCCGATATTCGCTATTTCAAAGAAATTGTCTATATGCGCGGCCAAAGAACCGCCACCGCTAATCGCCCATTTTAAGCGTCCCCCTGTAGCTTCCCTGACTTTTTGGTAAACCAGTTTTTCGGCGAGGGCGTGCACGGGCGACAACAGAATGCTTTTGGTGCGGGCGATTAGTTTTTCGGAAGCAGAAGCCGGTTTCAAACTAAGAGTTAATCCTTGGAAAATGCGGCGGTTCTCGATGTATTGCTGGCTGGCAGATAACAGGAAATCCACCAATTTTTGTTTGTTAGGTGGCTGTTCCCGAAATTGCTTTTGTACGGCCTCATAAATCGATTCCCAGATGCGCGGAACGCTGACCATGTACTGGGGTTTGTAAGTTTTAAAGTCTTGTTTGAAATAGCGAATATTGGTGTAAATTTGCGTGCATCCTTGGGAAAGCAGGAAGTATTCGACGCTGCGTTCGTAGGCGTGCCAACTGGGCAGAATGCTGAGGACGCCGTCGCCGCCTTCGGGCTGGAGAATTGTGCCCAAGGTGTTGAGTTGGTGCAGCAGGTTGCCGTGAGTCAGCATGACGCCTTTGGGTTTGCCGGTGGTGCCGCTGGTGTAGAGGAGAGTGGCGAGGGTTTGAGGCTTGTGGTTGGAGGGTTTGAGGGAACGGTTGGCCCCTGTGGTCATCACTTGGGAAAATTTGACTGTGCTTAGGGTTTGGCTGGTTTCCGGTTCTTCGTCGGAGAGGAGGACGATGAGTTGAATGGGCAAATCTGGGAGGCGGTGTTGCAGTTTTTTCAGTAATGCCAGGTTTTCGACTACCAAGGCGGTGCTGCCGCTGTCTTGGATGATGTACAGGAGTTCTTGAGGGTCGGCGGTGGCGCCTCGAACCACGTTCGCGGCCCCGGCCATCATGATACCTTGGTCGGCTATCAGCCAGCGGGGGCTGTTGTCTGCGAAGAGGGCGACGCGGGGAGGGACTGCTTCTTCGGGATTTGGTTCGATGCCTAGGGCTTGTAAGCCGGCGGCGAATTGCTGGATTTGCTGGTAGAGGTCGGTGTAGGTGAATTTGATTTCTGGCTGGCTGTGGGGGTCGTGGAGGGCGACGGTTTGAGGAAATCGCTGTTTGACGATCGCCCAAATTTCGGGTATCGATCGAATGGAACTGTAATCGATTAGCTTGCTGAGGTTCGCGCGTTCGCGATCGGTCAGTTGAGATGATGTGTAAGATGCTGGGCTGTTCATAGTTATTTTTGCGAGTTGTGCGAGATTAAAGTGTTTTATCTAAATCTAGTATGAAATGTATCCTAACTGTATCTGCTTGGGTAGGGACAGTTTGCAAATCTGTCTCTACCTTTTAATTTTTATTTTCTCTTATTTGTTGCCTTTTAAGTTGACAATTTGGGTTTAATTTTGTTACAGAAATCGATGAACTGACGGAAAGTAGTCAGTTGTTCGGGCTGACTTTGAATCCTTGTCAATAGTTGTTCCAAATAAAATGGCTTGAGTACATCTCCCGGTCGTTTTTTTGAATAGGTAATATTTTTAGCTTCAAATAACGCTCTCAAATAAGCTCCGTGAAACTGAGCGTGAGTATTAAAGTCTTGATATCTGCCCATAATTTCGGGACAGTTAACTGAAACATCGTAATATTTAGTATAATCTAGCAAAGGTTTGTTTTGAGGATTTCTGGAATAAATCTTCCGATTACCCAACAGCCAACTTTCCAAGCAGCGATTCTGAAATATCAGTACAAGTTCTGCATTGTATAATTTCAATTTCTGGTCAGTTAAAAAGTCATAAATTTCTGTTGTGAGTTCGGCAAGAGTATTTTCCTCGGCATCGAGACATACTACAAAATAGCTGTATTTTCCGTTTGAGTTAATTTCGGCGATCGAACGCGGGATAAAATCGTATATTAATGAAGGATATCCTTCACCGCTAATCAAGTAATAATTTTTTTCATTCACATCATCGCAATTATCAACTCGCTGCAATTCCGGTAAAAGATGAGCCAGCCATGCAGGATAAACTTTTCTCTCGGATTGCTTCCCTTCGACTAAAAAATACAGATTCATCAAACTTTAATTCCCTCGCTGTATTCTTCTAGATTAATCAGTTGCGTAAAAGCTTGATGCCTCGATTTTCCCAACTTCAAATCTTTAGCATCTATCACAGTTACAACCCCACCTTTGCGAGTGACTATTTTCCAGTGCTCCATCCCAATATTATTGATTATGTAGGGATGGTGGCTGGTAAGAATGAATTGAATATTTCTATTTTCTACAATTAAATCTGTCACCACATCAATACAGTTAATCCCCAAGCTGTTTTCAAATTCGTCGATCAGGATTACAGTGCCTTCTGGCGACAAATACAGTTGGCTAATGTGAATTAAGGTTTTCAGCATCCCTGACGAGATATTGTCTTGAAAAATCCACTCCTTGACACCTTTCTCTTTTATCTGAATGGGAAAGTTGGGGGATGAGTCATCATATTGTACCGCTTCTATTTTAATATCTTCCACTTGAGGGAATGCCTGTATAAATAGGCGCTTAATATTATTAAAAATTTCTGGATGATGGCGGTAAACAAGAACCAGTTTCATCTGGATTTGTAAGTCACTTGCTTTAATATAATCTAATAATAAAACATCGCTTACTGACGTTGTTGACATCATTACACTCATATTGTAAAAGAAATCAAATGAACTTAAATCATAGCTAACTATTTTATTAAAACCCTGTTGAACAGGTGAAATATCTTCCTCTTGGTTTAAAATTTCTACTACGCTTTGAAATGGCGATAATTTAGGAGTTTTATTTGCGTGAAATATAATTTCATTAGGTGTTCTTTCTATAATTACATTTTTCTCTCTTAATAAATGTTCTCGAACAATTCTAAATTCATTAGTTTCGTCTTGTTCCTCAAAAATGATAGGCAGATTTTTTTTTGTTTCAAATTCGCCTTGCCAGCGATATTCTACATTGTTTACTGTCGAGAATGTAACGTCCCATGCTAAACCGTTTAACGAAGCACCATTAGCTATTCGCTGTAAATTCAAAATTCCTTTCAAAATTTGTGTTTTGCCGACACCAGATACACCAACTAATAAAGCCAAGTTGGAAAAATATATCGGTTCAAAACGCCACTCTCGTAAATTATCCCAAAAAGCTAATTTTTTAATTCTCATGTCCGCGTCCCCTCAATCATCTGCGTTCCTCAGTATTCATCAGCCTGCATCTGCGGTTAAAAACTCCCCTCAAAAATCGATTCTCGCCCCATCTGCATCAATTCTACTATATGCCGAGCAAACGAGTACATACATTGATGATCGCACTTTAACATAGCTGGGTGCTTAGGGCACACCTTACCCCCACAATAAAATTGAACTATGAGTGGAACAGGCATCTGGCCTGTTCATGAAACTCGTGCAATATCTCAGATTTAAGCGACATGGCGCGGTGCATCAACCATCGGCGCAGTGCCAAACAAATGTCTGAGATAACTGCGACTGAGTTCGCGGTTCCAGCGCCGCAGACGCACCATCACTCGCGTGAATGTAAAAGTCAATTCCAACACCAAAGAAAGCTGTTTGAGACTGAGTGAAGTATTAAACACATCATTGCCGTGCGTGCGTTCAATCTGATGGTGTTTCAGCAAAGCAATCAGGTTTTTGGTAGAGCCTTTCAGTTGATTGAAATAACTCTGGGAGAAGGCCCAGCGGCTGAAACCCCAAAACTTAGCCAAATGATTGATCTCATCCTGTAAAGGCTGGGAAATTGCCTGTTGCAACGCTCCAGTTGAGTGTACCATCAACCATAAATAAACAGAAGTAGCTCCCCACTCGGTACTCAGGCGACTAATCACGTGTTTATAGGTATCTTGCCAAGCGTCACCTGTCGATTGACAGCCATTCACAGAGTTGGGTTTAACTTGCAGTTTTTCCCCTGTAAGTTGCTGGTAAATTTTCCTAAATGTCGGGCAATGTTGGCGTTCTTCTTTTTCCCAAACACCTATCTCTAAAATGTTGCCATTGTTATCAAAAATTCCTCCCATAAACCGCGCCATCTGCGGGTAAATATGCTGTAAGTAGCACCAACTTTCTCTACCGTAGCTGCGGATGGGAGCTTCAATTTCTGCCGCACTTGCCAAAATTTGTAAAAATATTTCTGGCTTGACACCAATAATTTGATCGCGAGTGATTCCTTGCCAATCTATGGGTTCCCAAGGGCGGGGATGCGGGTTGGAAAATTGCTGGGGGAGATCGGAAAGTCGATCGCTCAAAACTTCCAATGACATATAATGGTCAATGAGGGAGTTAATCCTCGCCCGACTTTGCAAGTACCGAGGGTTTTGATAGCGATTTCCAGCTAAATCAATTGTATACACCTTACCAGTAGCTTTCATTGTTTCTGCCTGTTCGTAACTTTTACAGCTATTCTGCAGGAGGCATTTGGGAAGCGGCAATGAGTAACGTGCAGGCTGCTCAATTCGTAGCAGTTAGCTTGACTGATTTGAAGTCAGGGGAAACGGCATGAAGTATGGTGAAGTAGACTCTGTTAGATATGTCAAGTATTGGGAGTAAAAAGGCGATGAGTGTTCATATTGGCACTTCAGGTTGGAGCTATGACCATTGGGAAGGTGTGCTTTATCCTCAGCACCTACCGCTGCGATCCAGGCTCGATCGCTACATCGAACACTATCAAACCGTGGAAGTTAATAGCACCTACTACCGCTGGCCACCAAACGCGACCTTCGCTAACTGGCAGCAGCGCCTCCCCCAAGGATTTCTGATGACTGTAAAAGCGCCCCGGGGTCTAACGCACTCCAAGCGCCTTTACTCACCAGAAAAGTGGGTGGAACGGATGAGTGAGGGACTTCAAGGGTTGGGCGATCGGCTGGGTATTCTGCTAGTCCAGCTTTCTCCCCAGTTCGGTTGCGACTCGGCCCGCCTAGCATACTTTCTAGAACAAGTGCCCCCCTGGATAAGAGTAGCTGTCGAATTCCGACACCCAAGCTGGCATACAGAAGAGGTATTTTCGCTGCTGGAACGCTTCGGAGCGGCTTACTGCGTGATGAGTGGGGCGCACCTCCCCTGTATCCTGCGCGCAACAACGTCCTTCGTGTACGCGCGCCTTCACGGCCCCGACCCCAACTACCTCTACGGCGGCTCGTACTCGGATGAGGATTTGCATTGGTGGGCCGATCGCACCCGCGAGTGGGAAAGTCAGGGGCTCAGCGTGTTCATCTACTTCAACAACGACGGAGATGGCAATGCCGTTCGGAACGCTTCTAAGCTAAAAACTTTTTTGGATATGTAGGGCAACGGTACATCCCTACTTATTAGAAAAATATATCGGTTCAAAACGCCACTGTAATTGACGATCGCAAAAAAGCTACTTTTTAAATTTTTATTTCCCCTCCCATCAATTATCTGCGTTAATCAAGATACATCTGCGGTTAAAAACCCACATAATTTTGTCGCCACCAAGCCCGCACAAACTTAATCTCCTCAAACGTATAACGTTCTTCCAAAAAATCATAAATTGCTCTCAGTTTTTCATCCCCCATAACTTCAATAGCGTACACTATCGCCTGCTGGCGTTCCGATTCCACCAACAAATTTATATCAACTTCCCTGCCCATTTCCATCAATTCTATCAGATGCCCAGAAATAGTATTAGGACTCATACCCCGCGCATTGGCGATTCCTTGAACAGTCAAACCTTGTCGGTATAATTCCCAGGTTTGCATCTGCGAATAAGACGCAACGTTGGAAAGATTGGGAAGATTAGCTACATCAGAAGATGCAGCAGCACTTGGCAATCCTTGTTCTTGGCAAAAATTGCGAATTGCCTCCAAGAAAACCTTGCCGTATTTATCTCGCTTGTTGCTACCAACCCCGTAAACTTCCTCGAATTCTCTGAGATTTTGCGGGCGTTTTTCTGCCATATCTCGCAAGCTTTTATCAGCAAAAACCACGTAAGGTGGCACAAATTGTTCGTCGGCAATTTGTTTGCGTAGCGTCCGCAGTATGGTAAATAAAGCTTCGACTTCTACTGCCAAAGAACGAACTTTCGCCTGTACTTCCCGCTGCGGTTCAATGGCGATTTCAACTGTGCGCTGACGTTTCATAATTTCCCAACTTTTTTCATTCAGTTTCAAAATGGGAAACCCGTCTGTTCTTTCCTCTAAAAAACCTTGATTTAACAGCGAGCGACTCAACTTTTTCCATTCATCAGCACTTCTATCTTTGCCAATTCCGTAAGTAGAAAGTTGGTTATGTTGGTATTGCAATATTTTTTGATTTTTTGAACCGCGCAGCACGTCTATAATATGATTCATGCCGAATTTTTCTTGGCATCTCGCGACGCAAGAAAGAAATTTCATTGCCTCAATCGTCCAATCTTCTACTGGTTTTTGGTTGCAACAGTTATCGCAAGTACCGCAGTTTCCGGGGAATGAATCGCCAAAATAACTTAACTGGATTGTGCGACGGCACTCGGTGGATTCTGCATAGTTGATTACTCGCCGCAACTGTTGGCGGGCAATTCGTTGTTCTTGCGGATCGGGTTTTTGCTCGATGATGTAGTCGATCATTTTGACATCGCCGTAGCCAAAAAATAAGCTGCAATGGGCGGGTTCGTTGTCTCTGCCTGCGCGGCCGGATTCTTGATAGTATCCTTCGAGATTCTTGGGTAAGTCGTAGTGAATTACAAACCTCACGTCGGGTTTGTTAATGCCCATACCGAAGGCTATTGTGGCTACCATTACTTGCACGTCGTCGCGAATGAAGCGGGTTTGATTGGTTGCGCGATCGACATCGTTCATGCCGGCGTGGTATGGTAAGGCTTGGATGCCACTTTGTTGCAATTTATAGGCAACTTCGTCAACTTTTTTGCGGCTGAGGCAATAGATAATTCCCGAACCGCCTTTTTTTTGGATAATTTGCAAAACTTCGGCAAAACTGTGCTTGGTTTTGGGGCGAACTTCGTAGTATAAATTGGGGCGGTTGAAGCTGGCGACGTGGATGTAGGGATTTCGCAGAGTTAACTGCTGGATGATGTCTTGGCGGACGCGCTCGGTGGCGGTGGCGGTTAGTCCCATAATGGGAATGTCGGGATATCGATCGCGCACTCGCTGCATTTGCCTGTATTCTGGTCGAAAGTCGTGCCCCCATTCCGAAACGCAGTGGGCTTCGTCGATCGCAAATGCCGAAATTCCTAACTTATTTGCTACTATATCTAAAAACGGTAAAAATCTCTCACCGAGCAAGCGTTCGGGTGCAACGTAGAGCAATTTAATTTTACCTTCGAGAATCGCAGTTTCGCGCGATCGGGTTTCCTGACTGCTCAAAGTGCTGTTGAGAAAAGTCGCCCCAATTCCATTATCCTGCAAAGCTTCCACCTGGTCTTGCATCAGAGCAATTAACGGCGAAACCACCACTGTCAATCCCGGTTTCAACAGTGCCGGTAATTGAAAACACAAAGACTTGCCACCGCCCGTCGGCATGACAATCATCATATCCCGTTTTTGTAAAGCAGCTTCGACAATTTCCTGCTGTCCCGGGCGGAAAGAGTCATAGCCAAAAAAATGTTTGAGTGCTTGTTCCAGGGGCAGCGGCACAGAAGATATTGGCGGATTAGACGCTGACATTTGCAGTAGTTGGTTGTTGGCTTCTCAACTATTCTATGCCTTTTGAGCACAAATACAGTTACAATAATTGAGAATCTCAATTTAAGCAGAAAAACTGATGCCGAAAGCAATTTGGAATGGTGCCGTTTTGGCCGAGAGCGACAAGTGCGAAATTGTAGACAACAACTATTATTTCCCCGCCGATGCCATCAACCGTGAGTATTTCAAGGATAGCAGCACTCACACTACTTGCGGTTGGAAAGGTGTTGCTAGTTACTACAGTGTCGAAGTCGGCGGACAAGTGAATAAAGACGCTGCGTGGTACTATCCTACTCCGAAAGATGCTGCTAAAAATATTGCCGGATATATTGCTTTTTGGAAAGGAGTTAAGGTAGAAGCTTAGGTTTTTTCCGCAGGTTTGTTAGCTGGCGATTCGGACAGGCCGCCAGGGAATTAATTCCCTGGCTCATAGCTGAAGTCGTCTTAAGACGACTGTGGAAATTAGGGATGAATAACATAAGTTGCGATGAGTTCAAATAGAAATAATATCTAATATCTACTGATAGCGATTGCTCCTCTGATAATTGTCAATCCTTTAAAATATAGGACAGAGCTTAATTAAATTCAATACCATAACCGCTATATTTAACAGTCCTCTTTGAGAGGACTTTCGCTATGAGACGGGGGTTTTGAACCCCCGGCGGACTGTTGGAGAAGCGAAAGCATCCTCAAATTTTAATCTTTTTCCCAAACGGCGACAGCTTCCGCACCCAAACCACGGCGAACAACAATCGGTTCGCTTTGTGTCAAATCGAGAATGGTAGAAACTTGATATCCCGGATCGGAACCGTCATCGACAATGACATCTACTAACTTTGAAAAACAGTCAAAAAGTTCAGCTTTGCCAAAACTTTCTCCTTTTCCTGCTGGCACGGGTGCAGCACCTTCATCATCCGTGGTAATGTTAGCGGATGTTGAAATAATTGGATTTCCCAAGGCTTCCAACAGTGTAAAACAAAGCCGCTGGTCGGGAACGCGAATTCCAGTGGTTTTCCGTTTTGGGTTCATTACCAACCGTGGCACTAACTTGGTAGCTGGCAGCAGAAATGTATAAGGCCCAGGTATTAACCGCTTGATAATTCTGTATGCTTCATCGCTGACGACAGCATAGTCGGTGATATTTGACAGAGAGGAACACAAGAACGTTAAAGGCTTATCATTGGATAGTTGCTTGATCTGCCTGACTCGTTCTACGGCAGACTTGGAGTTGAGATCGCAGCCGATCGCGTAAACTGTATCTGTCGGATAAAGCATCACTGCCCCATCTTTCAGAGCTTTTTGAATTTTCTCGATCCGGTCTCTTTGGGGTGCAACTGGATGCACTTCGTAAATAGTTGCCATGTTAAGATATTGCAGGCTAAGTGGGCGATCGAAATATAGAGTGAAACAATCAATGCTAAAAATTAATTGTTAACAATGAATAAAATAGCTTATTTTGACTGTCCAACCGGCATTGCTGGCGATATGTGCATCGGAGCTCTCATCCACGCCGGCGTTCCTTTAGAATACCTAATCGAAAAACTCAATTTGCTCGGCATTTCGACAGAGTACCAGTTGCGGACGGAATTAGTCCACCGGAATACTCAACAAGCAACTAAATTTTATGTCGATTTAGCTGCGGATTTGTCGTTAAAACCAGAAAATCCCGGTACCGAAATCGATCCCTCGGAAACGGAATCCCCGACTTTCGACGCCCGCCGCCACCATCATCACGGGGAAGAACATTCTCACAGTCACGGCGAAGCAGAGGCCGAAATTAGCCACAGTCATCACCGCAATTTGCCCGAAATTGAGCAAATCATCGTCTCTGCAAAATTGCCTCCGCGCGTGGAAGCTTGGAGTTTGGCCGTATTTGGCAAATTAGCAGAGGCAGAAGGTGCCGTACACGGTATCGCCGCAAGCGAGGTTCACTTTCACGAGGTGGGGGCGACAGATGCAATTATTGATATTGTCGGTACTTGTTTGGGTTTGGATTGGTTGGATATTCAGGAGTTTTACTTTTCGGCGATGCCGACTGGTGCAGGTACGGTGAAGGCGGCCCACGGCCGATTAGCGGTGCCGACGCCGGCGGTGATGCGGTTGTGGGAAACGCACCGAGTGCCGGTTTATAGCAATGGCATCGATCGCGAATTGTGCACTCCTACGGGAACTGCGATCGCCTGTACTCTCGCCGCTAGTTTCGGGCCACCACCGTCGATGCAAATTCAGGCGATCGGTTTGGGTGCAGGTTCTCGAAACCTGGCAATTCCTAATATTTTGCGCCTCTGGATTGGGGAGAAGGGAGTGGGGGAGAGGGGGAGAGTGGGAGAGGGGGAGAGTGGGAGAAAGACGGCTACTAATTCCCCATTCCCGATGCCCAATGCCCCATTCCCAATGCCCAATTCCATAGAAACTATTACGGTGTTGGAAACGCAAATTGATGATTTGAGTCCGCAGGCGATCGGCTATGTTTTTGATGCTTTGTTTGCCGCCGGAGCTCTGGATGTTTTTACTGCCCCAATTGTGATGAAAAAGTCGCGGCTGGGGGTTTTGTTAACTGCGATTTGTCATCCAGAATTTGAGGATGCTTGCGAAGCAGTTATCTTTCGCGAGACTACTACTTTGGGAATTAGGATCTCGACTCAACAGAGAACTATTTTACACCGAGAAATCCAGACAGTTAAAACAGAATACGGCGAAGTCAAGATAAAAGTTGCGAAGTCTGGAGAAACGATTGTTAATGTACAGCCGGAATACGAAGATTGCGCGGAAATTGCCCGACTTAAAAATATTAGTTGGCGGGAAGTTCACCGCTTGGCGCTGCAAAGTTGGTACGATCGCACTTAATCAATTACAGGAACTTACATCTTGCAGCATTTTTAGGAACAGGCAAGATGCCTGTTCCACAATAATTTAATTCAACCAATAAGAAATAACAAATAACTATAGCCTGCGGCTTGGTAAAATTTGTTGTTGCAATTCCTCGAAAGCGGGCATTTTTGAGCGATCGTCTTGTTCAACGATCGCCCTTATTTGCTAAATACCGCCAATTTTCAACACTGCAAGAGTATGTCTTGGTGCAAGTTGAACAGCCCGGAGTAGAGATATTTCGGCGCAATCCACAGGGGCAATGGGTTCTCTCCGAGTATGGTTTGGGCGATTCCTTGCAACTTGAATCGGTGAATCTAGAAATTGCGATCGCCGATTTATATCGCCAAGTACAATTCTCTGAATAATTTCGCTTTCAAGGGATATGATATTAATTATCCTAGCAATTTTTTTAATTATTTGAACGAACCGCGAAGACGAGAACAGCGCGAAGAAAGAACAGTATCTTCTTCTTTCTCCTTCTTCGCGTCCGCGTGCCTCGCGGTTCATTTAATCTTACTCCCGATTCGTAAAAACTCGGTTTCTGGGCCCCGATGCGTAAGTCCAATTTAAACTGAGATGTTGCACCATTCTCAATAAACTTTTTATGAACAGGCAAGATGCCTGTTCCACAAGAAAATTCACTCTTTGTGGAACAGGCATCTTGCCTGTTCTTGAGAATGGTGCAAGATGTGAGATTTAAACAAACTGGCCCGTTGGAGTCGATCGCACCCGACGAATTCCAATCACCGACGGCATCGGCGAACGCCTGCGATCGTTCTCAATATTACTCGGCCACAAACTGCCGCGAGACACACTCCGAGTCTGATTGAAAACAGCACCGTTCAAATCCAACATTTCAATTTGCCGACTCAGTACAGTACCATCATCGATCGGGCAATCTTCCCCAGGATGCTGCACCGCAAGCAACAGCGTATCTCCCACAAAAGTCGGCCCCGTCATTTCGCACCGATTCGGGCCGTAAGCAAACGGAATTACTGTTCCTGCATTCGGCCCAGAAGTGGGAATATAAAACAGCCAATTGTTGCCGAAAACTCCAGTAAAATCTGACACATTTCCCGTCTTTTTATGGTCGATCGTCGTTGGCTTTCCACTCGCACCCACATCAAAACCGTTGTGCGTGCTCGTAGACATATCAGTCACGCCCCAAACATTGCCTTGAGGGTCAAAAGCCAAATTGTCTACATTAGCAAATCCCGCCCCATCTACCGCACCGGCTTCTCCACCCTGAGCCAAACGCTGCCAGCGGAACGTCAAACCCGCACCGTCGGGACTGTCTTCAATTATTTTGTAAAGTCCTCCCGACTGCTGATTGCTGTTGACTGCGCTACCGTATTTAGCAACATTAAAAATGCGAGAATCTGGATAGCCGTCGCTTCCCGGTGCGCCGTCTGTATAGGCAATGAAAACTTCCTTAGTAGTAGGATTCACTTCCAAATCTTCAGGCCGCGCCGTCGGAGTGCCGCCGATCAAATTAGCAGCTAAAAAAGCATCAACTAAAACCGCACCTTGGCTGCTGTAGAAATTAGCCAGAGTTTTATTTTGGTAGCCCGGAAGTGCTGTTGCTTCATTGGTTGTATCTACTACAAAAGAACCGCCGTCTTCGGTTTGACCGGCAATTCCGGCGCGTTTGGGCAAGCGAGTAGCAGCATCTCTTTGAGCTTTGCCAAAACTTGCTAATTCCGCCTCGCCAACTCTAGAAGGACGCACTGGATTTGTCTGGCTATTTATAGTTAGCGGCAGCCACCTTCCCGCACCGTTGCGGTTGTATTGGGCGACGTACAAAACGCCGTCTTCAAACAATCGGCTGTTGTTTTTATCTGCGGGATTGGTGACAGTACCGTTGCTGACAAATTTCCAGGTGTGTCCGCCGCGCCGATCGTCACCCATGTACACTACTAATCTGCGACCCGCTTCGGCGCGAATCGCGACGTTTTCGTGGCGGAAACGGCCCAACCAAGTGTGTTTGCGGGGGCGGAAACTCGGATCTAGGGGATCGACTTCTACCATCCAGCCGTATTTTTCGCCGACTAAGCCGAATTCCTCACCGATAGTGCCCTTGGCGTAGCTGGTTTGGCCGCCGTTGGGTTTGACGTTTTCTTGAACTCCGACGAAAAATGCTTCGCTACCTTGGAAATTTTCTTCGGCGGAGAGGATTGTTCCCCACGGGCTTGTGCCGCCGGAACAGTTATAGGCTGTGCCGATAATGCGGTTTCCCAGCCCGTCGGTGTTGACTTGTGCGAAGACTTGGGTAGCTGCGGGGCCCGTGCCCGTGAGGTAGTTGTCGTCGCCTTGTCTGGTTCCCCAGGAGGTGACATCTTTGTATGCGTCGGTACGCTGGCTGTTGATTGCGAGGCCGGAAAGCCCGTGAATACGGCGGTTGAGGGGATCGCGGGGGATCGCCTGAAATCTGCCGTTGGCTTGTTTGGTGATGCGGACGATCGAACCGCCGAGATTGTATAGAAATTCGCCGAGGGTAGCCCGATTTTTTACGGATAAGTCTATACCGAGGACGGCGCGATCGGTTGATGGAAATGGTGCCAGATCAGACGGGGTATCGGGTGCCTCTTTCGACATCGGGAAGGATACGTACTCGTGGTTAACCCAGAGATAACCGTCGTCATTGCTGCCGCGAAGGCCTACAAAGCCGGTGTAGTCGCAGTTGTAGCCGAAATAGTCTGCCGGATTGGGAAAAACTCGATCGCCCCAGCGGACAATCACATAACGTTCGTATTCCGGCGGCACAACCACATCGTCAACAACGCTGTAACTCGTTAATCTAGTATCCTGCGAGGCAGCCATCACGGTTCCCTGTCCCCCCGGCGCCATCGCCATGAAGCTGGGCAGTTCTCGATAAATTGGCAGCGGGTGGGGAAGTCTTACAGGAGTGAAAGATGTCGGAACAACAGCTTCAGCAGCGCTGGAATTGATGCTGAACAGTTTTTGAGTTAGCCCAGGAGCAAGCACAGTGGTAGCCGCACTGCTGCCGAAGAAAATTAGCAGTTGTCGGCGAGTTATTTTAGACATAAATTCCTTTTCAAACCAACATCTCTAATCTGATGATTCCGTATGAAACTCTATCACTTTTCAATTAAGGGAAGTTAACCTGAAGGTTAATTAAAAGTGGGAGATATTTAGGTTAACAACAAGTTAAATATTGTAATTGGCAATTGGTAATTGGGAATATAGAGAGAGATTCAGGAAAAAATATCTATCCGTGTATCCGTGATTTCCGTGTCGTGCTGTTGGTTATTTGTTATTTGTTATTTGTTACCAATGCCCCATGCCCCACGCCCCATGCCCCATTACCAATATTTCAATCATCTCGAAAACCTGGATCATTTTCTCGGGATGTCGATCGACTAGGTGCAGGTACATTAATCACTTGCGAAAACCCAGAATTTGCGCGCGAAATATTGCCGTCTCTGAATCCCAGCAGCAATTGAGCATCCGCAAAATATCTAGTCCACTGTTGGATTCTCGCATCTTTTTGCCAGTCGTGGCGGGATACTCTCGATCGCAAAACTGGAACTCTTTGTCGGCTGCGATCGGCTGTAATTATGATTGTAACTTCTGTTAATGCGGGATTTTCTTGAAACTCGCGGGCGATCGACTCTTTCGCTAAATCTTCCGCCTGCTGCACTAAACTCGCAAAAGATGGACTGCCCTCCGAATCCAGGGTAAGGTAGCGCTCTTTTGTTTCAGCCCAACCTATTGATATACTTGCTGTTAAGCTGATAATTGCTAAAATGACAGCCGACAATAAGCGTAGGTACAAATTCATTATCTTTGAGACTAAATACTAACACTTGTCAATGATAGTTAATAAAATTTAACAGACTGTTAAGCTTAAATTAAAATAATATTTTGTGTCACCATATTTCCGCTTAACAGGCTTTCCGGCCTTTCCAAAACAAGTGCCTTTTCTTGTGGAGTGGGCATCCTGCCCGCCCATAGAATGGTTATTGATAATGGTGCAATATCTCAGTTTTACTCGAAATACTTGTCAGCAGCAAAGGATGTCGATAAACCAACCCCCGCGTTAATCTTCTTCCTTCTTCCTTCAACCTCAGAAGGAACCCTCGATAATTAATCCGTGTATCCGTGTCAAAATCCGTGTCGTGCCTTCCCTCTTCCTTCTTCCCTCTTCCTTCTTCCTTCTTCCCTCTTCCTTCCTTATGAAATCAACAAAATGTGCGATCGCCCTCGGTAGCAACTTAGGCGACTCCCTCGCCACACTCTCTAGCGCGATCGTAACCCTCAACAACACCCCAGGAATAGCAGTAAAATCTCATTCAAGCTGGTATCAAACCGCCCCCGTTGGGCCGCCGCAACCCGATTACATCAACGCCTGTGCCATCCTAGAAGTTGCACTAGAACCAGAACAATTGCTAGCAGCTTTATTAGAAATTGAAATAAAATTTAATCGAATTCGCCGAGAAAAATGGGGGCCAAGAACCCTCGACCTAGATTTGCTGCTGTACGACAATTTAATCCTAGAAACTCCGACACTGACTCTACCTCATCCCCGGATGACCGAAAGAGCTTTTGTATTAGTACCTTTAGCAGAAATTGCCCCGGATTGGGTGCATCCGGTGACGAAAAGTGCGATCGTCCAACTGCTGCAAACCGCAGACTGTTCTGGAGTGCAAAAATTGCAAGTGTAAAAATTGAGTAAAATTCACGGATCGTACCAGTTTAAAAAAAATGCAACCGTAAGTAAGCTCCAAACTGTGATAGTTATCAGTCATTCCCAATCTAAAATCTAAAATCTAAAATCTAAAATCCTATAAGATCGCCTATGATGTCTTAAATCGGTGCACCCTAACATTATTCGCTTGTCGCTTATGTCGATCGGTCAAGAACTACCCCAACTCCTCAAACAACGCCTATTTTACCAAGGGCGCAAATTCAACTTTGACGTAGCCACCCTCCGTCTTCCCAACGGTTCCGAAGGCGAGTGGGAATGTATTCGCCACCCAGGCGGAGCACTTGCAGTTCCCGTCACACCCGAAGGTAAACTCGTCTTGGTACGCCAATATCGCTTTGCCACAAAAGGGCGAATTTTAGAATTTCCCGCTGGTACGGTAGAAATCAATGAAAATCCCGCCGAAACTATCAAACGCGAAATCGAAGAAGAAACCGGATATCGCGCTGGAAAATGGCAGAAATTAGGGCAATTTTTTCTCGCCCCCGGTTATTCCGACGAAATCATTTATGCTTTCTTAGCCCAAGATTTGGAAAAACTGGAAAAGCCGCCAGCACAAGACGATGACGAAGACATGGAGACAGTTTTATTCACCCCGGAAGAATTAGAAAAAGCTATCTTAGCTGGGGAACCCATTGATTCAAAATCAATTTCTAGCTTTTTCTTAGCCCGTCCATTTTTAACTTAAATAGGACTGACGGAAAAAACCCGGTTTCTGAGAAAAATCGTGCGTAACACCGATAAATCTTAACTTAGAAACCGGGTTTTTGAACCCGCGTGTGTCCAGGACTGTAAAATCTAAAATCTAAAATCTAAAATCTAAAATCGAATGTCCGATATATCCAATCTAATTTTATTTTGGCACCGCCGCGACTTGCGTATTTCTGACAACATCGGACTGGCATCAGCGCGCCAGCAAAGCCCGAAAGTAGTCGGAATTTTTTGTCTCGATCGCAATATCCTAAATCGGGATGACGTAGCGCCAGCTAGAGTCACCTACATGATCGGCTGCTTGCAAAAACTCTCCGCGCGTTACAGGGAATTAGGTAGCCAATTGCTAATAATTCAAGATGACCCGATTCTAGGAATACCGAGATTAGCAACAGCTATAAATGCTCAAGCAGTATTTTGGAACTGGGATGTAGAACCCTACGCCAAACAGCGCGATCAGTCCGTATCAAACGCCCTCCAACAAGCAGGAATTCAAGTTCACAATTTCTGGGATCAACTCCTGCACGCCCCAGATGAAATTCGCAGCGGTACAGGGACTCCCTACACAGTTTATACACCATTTTGGAAAAAATGGAACAGTAAACCTAAAGCCCAACCAGTAGAGACACTGCCGATAACTTATCTGGAATTAATGACCGGCTTAACCGCCGAAGAACAAGCAATCGCCAACCAAGCAGGTGCAATGGAAACAGTGCCAACAGCGTTGAGTTTGGGATTTATTTGGGAAAATCCATTAGTAATAGAACCCGGAGAAGATGCAGCGCAACAAAAATTAGAAGAATTTTGCGATCGGGCAATTTACCAATATCAAGGACAGCGCAATTTCCCCGCCATTAACGGCACATCCCAACTCAGCGCCGCCCTCAAATTTGGTGCAATTGGCATCCGCACTGTTTGGCAAGCTACCCAGATAGTAATGGACACTTGCCGCAGCGAAGAAGCGTGCACAAGCATCCGTACTTGGCAACAGGAAATAGCGTGGCGGGAATTTTACCAACACGCCATGTATAACTTCCCAGAATTAGCAGACGGCCCCTACCGTCAAGCATTCAAAGACTTTCCTTGGGAGAACGATGAAAAGCTCTTTCAAGCTTGGTGTAAAGGCAAAACTGGCTATCCTATTATCGATGCAGCAATGCGGCAGTTAAATCAGACAGGTTGGATGCACAATCGCTGCCGCATGATAGTCGCCAGTTTCCTCACCAAAGATTTAATTATTAACTGGCAGTGGGGTGAAAAATACTTCATGCAAAAATTGATAGATGCCGACCTTTCTGCTAACAACGGCGGCTGGCAGTGGAGTGCATCAAGCGGCATGGACCCGAAACCTTTGCGAATATTCAATCCGGCGAGTCAAGCTCAAAAATTCGACCCGGAGGGGGAATATATTCGGCACTGGGTTCCCGAATTGCGCCGCGTTGATACTAAAGTTTTGCTAACAGGAAATCTTTCACCTTTAGAACGCCGACTTCTTCATTATCCCTCTCCGATCGTAGATCACAACGAGCAGCAGCGCAAGTTTAAGGAACTTTTCAAGCAGCAAAAAAACGCAGATTAGACAGCTCGACTTGGGGCGATAGTTACCAGTAAATTAAGTTGAGGGGGCGCTGTACACCCCTCAACTTAAAAGATTGTATCAGTTATAATAAACTTAAAGAAATCGGAGGTTGAAATGGTAACGCTGCAATTAAGACAAATCATTGTACCACCTGGACATAGAGTGCTGTTAGATGATGTCAACTGGCAGGAATTTGAAGCAATTTTAGAAGAGTTGGGAGAACACCGTGGGTCTAGAATAGCTTACAGTCAAGGAACTTTGGAGATTAGGATGCCACTACCAGAACATGAGAAAGCTAAAATCATTATTGGCTATTTAGTGAAAATTCTGTTTGAGGAACTAGAAATCGACTTTGAACCATTTGGTTCGACGACTTTCAAGCGAAAAAGTATGTTACAAGGAATTGAACCTGATGAATGTTTTTACATTCAGAATTATGCTCTAATGATTGGCAAAAAGCGGATCGACTTAACTGTCGATCCGCCGCCTGACTTAGCAATTGAAGTCGATATAACTTCCAAAACTCAACTCGATGCTTACGAAGCTCTGGGAGTACCTGAAATCTGGCGTTACGAAAATAACAAGCTGATGATTAATTTGCTTGAAGATGGGAAATATGTTGAATCTGCAATTAGTCCAACATTTCCCAATTTGCCAATTATTGAAGCTATTTCCCAATATTGCGAACAAAGTCAAACGGCGGGTACAAGTCAAACTCTCAGATTGTTTCGTAAGTGGGTTAGAGAACAAATCAGGCTTTGAGGACTGAAGTCCTCACTACAAATTTGACCGCTGTGGCTGAGGAGGTGTGCAGCATTTGAGGTGGTTAATTAAATCAGAAATTGGGCTCTGTTCGGGGTGTGCCTCTACGCTGCTGCCCGAATTAATGAGATTTACTCTCAGGCATCCGGGTAAATAAAATCTCTTTCACAGTCGGTTCTAGGGGAAAGCTAAGGCTAGCAATATTGCCTTTGGTATCAGTTAAGAAAGATATAAGTTCTGGTCGATCGCACAACTCAGATTCAACAAAAATGTCATAGTGGTAATGTTCTAATTTATAAATAATTGAATTATGAGTTGCTGTCAAACGCTCGTCATTAATTTCAATTGATAAGATTCCGTATGCTGGATGCTCAAAATAACCTGTGTAATCTTCTAGAGGATGAGAAGGCTGGGTTCCTGTTTTACGAGAGTCAACGGCTATTTGCTCTTTGGCTTTTGCAGTAGATTCTTTGCTTTGAGCATATTTTTCCTTCATTCGTTGATTCCAAGGAGCTTCGTCTAGACCGAGCCAGCGATCGCATATATAATAAGTCACAGTATCTGGTACTGAGTTTAGAGCCATATTAGTCAGAACTACTATACCAATATTGTCTTGAGGCAGCAAAGTTGTCAGTGCAGAAAATCCATCAATATTACCGCCATGCTGAATTAAATTATGACCTCGGTAAGAGGTAATACCCCATCCCAAACCATAAAAATAATAAAAAAGTTCATTATATTCCAGCGGTTGACCGATCGCGATTTGTGGAGCGTGCATCTCGCTCAGATTACTTGGCGAGATAATTTGTTTCTCGCCATACTTACCCCGATCGAGATGGAGTAAAAGCCACTTAGCCATATCAGCAACGTTGGAATTTATCGAACCGGCTGGGCCGCTAACATCGACATTACAAAAGGGTAATCTCTCAACTTTGTCGGATTTTTCTTGATAAGGAAGTGCAAAATCATCAGCTTGTTGGGATGTCTCTACAGAGAAATTACTATCTCTCATTTCTAAAGGATTAAAAATTTCCTGTTGCACAAATTCTTCCCAGCTACTCTCTGCAATTTCACCAACCAAGTAGCCAGCGGTCATGTACATCAAACTTTGATACTGAAAAACAGTACGCAATTCGTGAGTGGGTTCGAGATATTGTAAGCGATCGAATATTTCTTTACGGGTGAAGGGACTTTTATACCACATAGCATCGTGACGGGGTAAGCCAGACCGATGAGTCACGAGGTCGCGGGGTGTCATACGTTCGGTTGCATAGAAGTCATAAAGTTTAAAAGTGGGCAGATAATTTCTGACAGGTCGATCCCAGTCTAATTTGCCGCGGTCTGCCAAAATACCCATCGCCATTGTGGTAAAAGGTTTCGTACAAGAACCGATCGCAAAGAGAGTTTGCGGTGTAACAATTAAATTTTGTTCTACATCTCGCTTTCCAAAGCCTTCACAAAAAATTATTTGGCTATCTTTAACGATTGCGATCGCCAGCCCGGGTATTTTCCACTCTTGCATCGCCTTGTTGATAAATTCACTCAGACCTTGCATGACTTTTCAGTATTGGTATAACTTTAATTTCGCTTTTGGGAAATAGAGAGAGAGTAAGGGTGTTGACCTTGAGCTCGATCGCCCACAAAAATAACATAAGTCCCCTTGTCCCCATAACCGGAAAATTCTACATTCCCCGCAGCAGCATTCGCCGGCAGGACGCAGAAACGCCCCCTCGGCCCCTGAATCATCAAACTCGGAGCTCCAGCGGTTTGTACTGCAATCCGCCAGTAAGGCAAATCCTGCGTTACTTCGATGACGTGGTTCGGCCCTTGGGAGACAAAACCGCAGTCGCCGCTATTGTTCGGGCCGCCGGAAACTCCAGAAACTCCCAGCGGTTCGGGAAATCCCGGAGCAATTTGTAGCGGTTGGCTCCGAAGGGCACCCGCATCCGCTAAAATCATTGCCAAGGCTACGGTCACGATCGAGCTAAACCACAGTTGGCCGCGATCGCCCGGATAATTGATCTTCATGTTTCCTCACACAATGGCATTTGGTTCTAGTTCTTTGACGGTAGGGGATAATGGCGGTTCCAAACACCTTAATCTAAACTAACTTCCGAATTTTTTTATGAATCCTCAAAATAACTTCAATTGGCAGCAAGCGATCGGAGAACTAAAAGCTAAAGTAGAACGATCGCCACTCATCACACAAAATTCAGACCGGTATCAAGCCGTCGGAACCTTATACAATCAATTACTCGACAAGTTTCAAAGACTCCCCAAACCGGGGCAGGTGGCAGCCTTTGCCGTCGGAGCGATAATTGTCCTGACAGTCTTCAATAGCATCGTAAAGCTAATTTCCGCCCTGATGACTCTTGCCGTTCTCGGAGTGCTAATCTACATAGCGTTTGACACTCACCGACCGTCCTAAAGGCGAGGTGATTCTTGGCTCCACGACTGACCTTACTACTCACTATCCTTACGGCAATACTTAAACCTTTCAACCGTGGAATACCACCAATTGACGAGCTTAACTTAGTTAATCCCAGAGGGTCTATCTCCCCAAGCGTACTAGGATATGAACCTAGAGTTCAGGCGTGCCCCGCCTTACTTCAGTAGTCAACAAAGTATTTGGTTCTCTGGTATTGGGATATTATTTTTTTTATCCCTAGCTGTATAGCGAGTTTTCGCCGCTCTTTGCCCCTAAATTTATGCCTGAAAGTGTGTCTCAACTGTTTCACGATGGCAATGGAGTTTCACCCTGACAACTTAATTATAACCTGGTTTGGGGTTGCTTTGCCAAGCGTAAATTCACGCTCATCCAATAGAAAGCCGTCAAGCCAAGGACGGGGTTTTAAACCCAAATTTCTGATAAATTGGCAATATCTCCTGATTCCTCCAACTAACGACTAACAATAGGAAATTATAAATATGGCTAACCCCACCGCGCCCAGCGGCATCAATCAACCCGATCCGTCTTGGCAAACACAATCCAAGCAAATGCCACTGCTGGTTCGCAGGTGCGGCGCTTGGGCTGTGGAAATTTCGTTAATTGCGGCCAGCGCCCTCGTTCCCTTCAGTATCGGGGCATTAGTCAACCAGGAATCTCAAACCGTGCCGCTCAATTCCTCCATAGCAGCAGCATCCGAAACCGTCGCCCGTACTTTGGGCATACCCGTGCGCGATCGCAGCCCCAGAGTTGCACCCCTAACTAATCTATTCTGGTCAGGGGCGCTGCTGGCACCGGCAGTTTTAGCGGGGTGGCAACTGTTTTTGCTCGCCAGAACCGGTCAAACTATCCCCAAACGCTGGTTCGGCGTCAAAGTTGTCACAGCGTCGGGTACTCCTCCGGGTTTTGGGCAAGTGCTAATTCGCGAAAGTTTGGGGCGCTGGGGAGTGCCTCTGGGCGTCGCTTACGGCATTTGGCGCTTGAGCGGTGCGTTTCCTGATTTGCTGATTTTAGGGGGGCTGAGTGGCTTGGCAGTGCTCGCAGACGGGGCTTTTGCATGGCGCTACAAACGGCAATCTGGACACGATCGCCTCGCCAATACTTTGGTCGTCAACGCTCGATCGAATCAACTGTCTGACAATCCTGTCAAGAGTCCAGATTGGACTGAGGAAGACGCGCAGATTGCGGCTTTGGTTGTGACTCCACAAAGCGGCCTGAAAACAAATGCCAGTTTGTGGAATTGGATGCGCCAACACCCAGGCACAACTTTAGTAATAGTTATCATCGGCAGCGCGGGATTGATTTTAACTTTGTTTGTCGGCACTCTCATCTACACTCAAAGTCAAGCAAATTTGCGGGATTCCCGGCAGCGGAACGACGAATTATTTGTGGCTTTAGTCAACAAATTGTCTCCCACATCGGCTAGCGGGGCATCGGGCAGGCGATCGGCTATTTTGGCTTTGGGGGCGGTGGAAGACTCCCGCGCCGTACCCCTGCTAGCGGATTTGCTAGCTCAAGAAGACAACCGCGCCATGCTGGACGCGATCCAGCAAGCTTTAGTCAGTAGCGGCCCGAAAGCTTTACCTGACTTGCAGCGGTTGAATCAGGCCCTCAGCAACGACCTCGATTCCCTGCGGTTTGGCGGCAAGGCCCCGGAACGCGAGTTAGCTGCCGCCCGCCAGCGAACAGTACAAAGGGCGATCGGCAAAATTCTCACAGTGTATAGCAGCCAACTCAACGGTGTCGATCTCAGCCGCACGGATTTAGCTCAAAGTCCTGCCGGCCCGTCTCAGTTTACTTTAGTTTTAAACAAAGTTGACTTGTCGGGAATTAAGTTGAGAAATGCCAATTTAACCAATGCCAGCTTGCAGGGAGCTCGCTTTTACGGCACCGGCGAAGACAGGCGTCCGGCTACCTTTGACGATTGGATTTCTGACTTGAGCGGCGCTAATTTGGAAGGAGTAAATTTGACCGGGGCGTCTTTGAACAGTGCTGTAATGAACCGCACTACTTTTGTGCGCGCTGTCATGAACAAAGCTAATTTGTCAAACGGCAATTTGAATTCAGCTAATTTCAGCAGTGCTATTTTAATTGGAGCTAATTTGCAGGAAGCACTGTTAAAAAATGCAAGTTTTACCGGAGCAGATATAGGAAGCGCGAATTTGTCGGGAGCAGATTTGTCAGGTGCACGTTTGGCCAAAGTGAAGGCTCAAGGCGCTCAGTTGTCATTGGCAAATTTGTCTAAATCGGAATGGCAAGGTGCTGATTTGTCCGGTGCTGATTTGAGCGGCGCCAACTTACAAAATGCCAATTTGACTTCGACTAAACTCGCTAACGTGAATTTAAAAGATGCTCGGTTGCAAGATGCGAATTTTCGGAATGCGGAGGTGAGTTCGGTTGATTTTAGGGGCGCGAATTTAGCGGGAGCGGATTTTAAAGGCGCTGTGTTTCTGGGGAAGGCAGCTTCGGATCAATTTATTCAAAATCCGACTGGTAGTAAATCCGGTAGATTCCTAGGAGTTGATTTTGCGGAGGCTAAGAATTTAGATAAAAGTCAAATTGCTTACATTTGTTTGCAGGGGGGCCTTCATCCGAACTGCCCGCAGAAGAAGTAAGGATTGGTTGTTAACGAGTAGGCTAATACAGTTGAGCATTTAAATTGTATATTCACGGCGGGTGGGACACCCCAAAAAAGTTTGATTATTTTTTGACATACAATTTAAATGCCACAACAGCTTAGTCAACAATCAATAATCATGAGGAGTGCAACCGGGATTGAGATTATGCAATAGCATCCGAAGTGACAAGAGTCTCGAATTGCGCCAACAGCATTCCATCACCATTATTTGCCACTCCAAAAATTCTAGGTAACTGGCCTGTTTGGGCGAGAACTTGTCTCACTTCTCGGTTAGATACATCGGCGAGATTTTTGTTATTTAGAATGGCATTAACCGCAGCGATACCCACACCTTGACCAACTGCAGCGTTGAATTCAACAATTCGGCCGACAGAACAGGCTAACCCTTCAAATCCAGAACACGGACTGACCACTGCCAGGTTAGGAACGTTTTTAATTAATGCGTGGCGGATGCCAACATTAAAGATAGGCTGTTTAAAACTCAGACTTTTAAACCATCCTAGACTGTTTGCTTTATCGCCAATACCCGCGATGCCTCCGCGGACATCAAAATGATAGCTAAATGTTGCCAGTGCCTCATTAGCTGGTACGCCACCTAACAGCATTTGTGCGCCAGTTAAAGGTTCTACAACTCCAGTCACATTGCCGGCGTGTCTGATATAAAGTTCTGAGGCATAAGTAACAGAAGTAGCCCCCAAACTCCTCAGCCAAGTTGTAATAAATAACATCTCTCTTTGCATATTAGCCGTGGGTTTGCTCCCGCTTCTGGCTAAGGCTTCGGCTTCGCTGGCTGTGACTGCAAATAAAAGCGCATTCCACGAAAGTCGGTCATTTGGAAGTATTGCTATATTTCCCTCATCTAAAATTATGCCAGTTTCAGAAAAAGATAGTTTTCTTCCTCTAAAGGAGTGGTAAGCTACAGACAGAGCCGGCGCGCGAACATCGATGTAATCGTTACCCGCCCACAGAGTTTTGAGATTGCCTCTAGTGTCCCTCATTTCTCGCCGGAGTTCTTCTGCTAGTTTGGCATCCTTGCCTGCAGCGTACAGCAAAAATTTTTGACTCTCTGCATCGGCCAGGTTGGTAAAGCGTTTTAGATAAATATAATCGAATTCTTTCAGTGCTCTTGCACTGAGTCCTTGGGTTTCAAAAACGAGGGTGACTGGAAGTTCTGAGTTAGGCAGACCAAATGTTTCAAATCCCTTCAGCTTTTTCACACCGGCAGCTTGAGCTAATTCGGCATTGACAGTGGCATCAATAAATTGCTTGCCGGCATAAACTACGCCTTTAGAGGTGGTTATACTGGCAATTTTTTGGCCTTCTTTAGTGACTGATTGAATTTCTACTTTGCTGAGGAGATCGGCCCCAGCTTGTACCAGCATTTCTTTCAGCGCTGCACTGGCTTTGCGGGGGTCGAGTGCAATTGCCTTAACGCCGGATTTTTGTAAGAATTCTTTATAGATTGTCGCCGGTGAACCAAAGGTATCTAACTTTAAAGATTGTTGAAGTTCTTGACTAATCTGACTTCTATCTAAATAAGCAAGACCGCCTCTTACCAAATGCCCGCCAATTCCTTCTTGCAAGCTTGCTTTCGACATCAGTAGAATTCGCGGATAACGCTTTGTTCGGCGAAGATATTCTCTGGAGGCAGAGATAACAGCTAGAACTCCTGGAACTTCATCACCAAAACAGATGACATCGTAAGAACGCAGATTCATGACCATTATTTAATAACCTCTGTTGATTTTCATGTTTTCGAGCTGCATCTCAATGTTTGCCGTCCAACTTTCTGTTTTTCCCAAATCTAGCTAGATATTTCCTGATTTTGGCGATAATATTCACACATTTCTGGAGGCAGAAACCGGGTTTTTTCCCGAAAATCCTCCTTTGAGGACGATCGCTCTCTGTTGAAAAACCCGGTATCTGAGCGTCTAGAGTACAACACTGAGGTACTCTTGATTGCCATCAGCCCAGATTATCAGGATCTATCCCCAACTCCCGCAATCGCTGAGCTAGTCGATCGGAACGTTGGGCCAATCGATCGGCGCGCTGCGATTCCTGTTGGGCGCGCTGCGATTCCTGTTGGGCGCGCTGCGCTGATTCTTTCACCTGTTCTTCAGGAGTCAGATAACGTTTTCCATCGGCATCATACCAATACAACCACTCCCTTGTCACCCCAGAATAACTTCCCCTTTCACAACCAATCCCTAAACCAATTTCAGGCATCCAAACAGGATGTCCTGGCTGTAATTCATACTTCCCATTGACTAGCTTGTGTACTTCCAAATGAGGTTTACGACGGCGGCGGGAAGAATAAATGACGTAATAAAGTACGCCTAAAGCTTGATAAGTGTCTAATTTTGTGCTGTATTCCTTGCGATAAGTTGGGGAAACAACTTCTAGCACGAAAAGTGGCATGACATTTTCATCCCACAGCACGTAACTCGGACGCAATTCTTCGTCGTAAAATCGTTCTACTCCTAAACTTAAGAAAGCATCTGGGACAATGGGCGGTTCGTCAGGGTGATGATAAATACCCATATCTATGCCAAAAAACCAGTCCATGCGTTCTGCCCAAAGTATGAGCAATATTGCTTTTAACAACCCTGGTATTAGTTCTTGCAGTTCGTTATCCACAGGCGTTTCATCTGAGTCTGGTAGTTCATCGGCTGAGGGCCAGTGCCTCGGAAATTTGTAATCTAACATGGCGGCTTTCCTCAAAACTCACTAACATTATACCTTTGATTTGTTTGGCAATAGTATTTATTGAACGAACCGCGAAGACGCGAAGGAAGGGAAGAGAAGATGATAGGTAATTTTGACTTAGTTAATCTGAAGTAATTTTTGTAAAAGATTTGCTGAGACTTACGCGATCGACTAAACTATGTCTAACCAGTCGGTTCTAATGGGGAGCAGCCGTTAGAGGAAACGGGGAAAGTTCGGTGCAAGTCCGGCGCTGTCCCGCAACTGTAATGAGAGTCATGTCGCTTTCTGAGTCAGGATGCCCGCCGATGTGTTAATTTACATAGTCTCATCTGCGAGGTTCAGTGTGAAGACCAGAAATCGGAAATTGGTCAGCTTGGGATTGATGGCTGGCTTGAGTTGTTATATTGTCCTGGGTTCGGCAACGCCCGCCGCAGCGATGCACATTTCGGAAGGTTTTTTGCCGGTGCAATGGGCTGCATTTTGGTGGATGGTGGCGTTGCCTTTTTTTGCAGTAGGTTTGCGATCGATTACTCGCATTACAAAAGAACACCCGGAACTTAAACTATTGCTTGCTTTAGCGGGTGCGTTTACTTTTGTGCTTTCTGCTTTAAAAATTCCCTCGGTAACGGGCAGTTGTTCTCACCCGACGGGTACAGGTTTGGGCGCAATTTTGTTCGGCCCTTCGGTGATGGCGGTACTGGGGGCTTTAGTCCTGTTGTTTCAAACGTTACTGTTAGCGCATGGTGGCTTGACAACGCTGGGAGCGAATATGTTTTCGATGGCGATTGTCGGGCCTTTCGCTGCCTATTTTATCTATCAATTGCTGTTGCGAACGGGTAGCCAGCGGGCGGCAATTTTTTGTGCGGCGGCTTTGGCAGATTTGCTGACTTATGTAACGACTTCGATTCAATTAGCGTTAGCTTTTCCGGCAGCAAGTGGCGGTTTTATGGCTTCGTTTCTCAAGTTTGCTGGCATCTTTGCTATCACTCAAGTACCCCTAGCTATTAGTGAGGGATTGCTGACTCTATTGGTCTGGAATTGGCTGCATTCTTACGGGAAGCCGGAGTTGGAAACTTTGAAATTATTGAGACAGGAGTCATAAGCCGTGAGTCAAAAAACTACAAAAAATCACCAATCTACTTCGCGACAAAATTGGCTGTTGGCTGGCGCTGTGATTGTTCTGGCAGCGTTTCCTCTCGTTTTTGTGCGGGGTGAATATGGCGGTGCCGATGACCAAGCTAAGAAAGCAATTACTGAAATTCAACCGGGTTATAAACCTTGGTTTAATCATTTGTTTGAGCCGGCTAGCAGCGAAATTTCCAGTCTATTGTTTGCGTCTCAAGCGGCGATCGGGGCTGGCGTAGTTGGGTACGTCATTGGGTTGTATAAAGGCCGATCGCAATCTCGGCAGCAGTCTGATCATAAATCGTCGGAATGAACCATCAGATTGATAGTCTGGCTTATACAAATCGCTTGCGCGGCTTGCCGCCAGCTCACAAGTTATTATTTGCGATCGCCCTTTTAATTCTGTCTCTAGTTTCTGGGGCGATCGTCCAATTGTCGATCGGCCTGTGGTTGGCCGTCTGGATCGTCGTCTATGCGGGTATTCCGGGGAAACTGTATTTGCGGTTGCTGTCGCTACCGTTGATGTTTTTGCTGACAAGTTTGCCTGCTTTGGCGCTGGGTGCGGTTGAGTTAAGTCAAATCCAGGAAATTCAGTGGGATATTTGGCAAGGTTGGGGGATTAGCATCGGCACTTTTTATCTGTATGTGAGTCGCACTGGAATATACCAAGTGAGCCTGCTATTTGCCCGCGCCTTCGCATCGACAAGCTGTATGTATTTCATCCTCTTGACGGTTCCATTTACCGAAATCTTGCAAATTCTCAGACAATTACGCTGTCCAGAGTTAGTCACAGAACTGCTATTACTAATGTATCGGTTTATTTTTAGCTTATTGGCGATCGCCGATGAACTTTGGATAGCACAAAACTCGCGCTGTGGCTATCGCACTTGGAAGCGGGGAATGCAGAGTTTAAGCATTTTAATCGGGCAATTGCTTCAGCGAACTTTGGAAAACTACCGTCAAGTTTCGTTGAGTTTAGCGTCGCGCGGCTTTAATGGAGAACTGCGCGTTTGGAATTCTTACCCTTATAAACCTTCGCGAAGATATACATTGGAAGCGGTGTTTGGATGTACGTTTTTAACTTTGTTAAGTGCGGTATTTCAAAGTTGAAAAGAAATTAGGAGACGGCAGTGCCCATAGGTGTCAACTTAAGCTGTCAGCCGGCCAAGTCCGTTAGTCATCCCGTGAGTCCGCCAGGGGTTGAAACCCCTGTCTAATAGCTAAAGTCCTCTGAAGAGGACTCAAGAACTCATCAGTCCTCTTCAGAGGACTTTAGCTTTGAGGCAGGGAATTCATTCCCTGCCGGACTACCGGACGGAAAATATGACTTTTATGAACATAATTAATGAATTTAATGAATTGACTCCACAAGATAAGTGTTGAATAATTGTAGTCAACACTTATCTTGTGGAAATCCTATGATAAATAAACGAATCCTCAAAAAAATATTTTTTTTGTTAATGGCTTCATTAAGCCTATTGTTAGTAACAGTAACTCATTCATCCGCCCAACAACTACCGTTCTACTGGGAGAATATTAACGTTCTAATCGACGTTCAGACTAACGGAGATATGTTAGTTACAGAAACCCAAAAATATGTGTTCACAGCCGACTACAACACAGAACGATATCGCTATATTCCTCTAGGTAAGGTAGATGAAATTAAAGATGTCATCGTTCAAGAAAATAATCAAATAATTCCGAGTAGCACGGGAATTGAAAACAATGAACTTTGGATTCGTTGGCAACATCGATTAAAACCGCCAGACTCACATACTTTTGTCATCAAATATCGCGTGGTAGGTGGATTGCAGCTAGATGGTGAGAATACTCTAGTTTATTGGAAAGCGATTGCAGCGGGTCGCAAAGCGCCGATTAATAGCGGAAAAGTTACGGTGGAATTACCAGATGCTTTGTCAGGAAAAGTTCTCTCGTTTACAAATTTTGGTACAGCCGCAGTTCCGCGTCAAGTAGATCCTAAAACATTTGAGTTTGTGGCAAGTCAGCCTATTCCACCCGAACAAGAATTAGAAGTGCAGATTGCATTTCCCCAGGCGATTTTGAATATACCTCAACCTGGTTGGCAACAAACTGGCAACCAATCTCAATTTTTTTATATGACTTGGTACCTGTTTTTCCCCATTATAGCAATTGCCATATTCATTGCACAACGACGCTGCCCTGAGTGCAAAACATTCAAGCTCCAACGGACTCATCAAGTTTTGATTCCTGCAACTACTAGCAGTTTAGGAAAGCGGCAAGTTACCCACCACTGTCGAAACTGCTCTTACCATCGCGAGTACGAAGAAGTAATTTCAGTCATTAGCACTAGCAGCGATAGTGGTGGTGGCGGCGGTGGCGGTGGTGGCGGTGGCGGTGGCGGTGGTGGCGGTGGCGGTGGTGGTGGTGGTTAATATCAACGGGAGTTACGCATCACAATCAAAGAAACCGGGTTTTTACTGAATCTGCGGGTTGTAACGAAGTATTCTGGCAAAAAACCCGGTTTCTGAGCACCCGCGCGTCCAGGAATATTGTTGATAATTCTCCTATTCTCGTTAGTTTAGCGGGTCGGATTTGAATAATGGCGATCGCACTTTTTTACAGATTGTACGATCGCTTTTAAATATTGGATGGAAATTTTAGTCACTCATTTTGAGATGAAACGATCGCACTTCATGCACAATCCTCTTCCAAATATGACTTTTATGAATATAATTAATGACTTTAATGAATTGACTTCAAAAGAAACCTGTTGAATAATTGTAGTCAACACTTATCTTGTGGAAATCCTATGATAAATAAACGCATCCTCAAAAAAATAGTTTTTTTATTACTAGCATCATTAAGCCTATTCTTAGTCACAGTAACTCATGCAGCGGCCCAACCGCTACCGTTTTACTGGGATAACATCAACGTCATCATCGACGTTCAGACAAACGGAGATATGTTAGTTACCGAAACCCAAAAATATGTATTTACAGCAGCCTACAACAATGAACGCTACCGCTATATTCCTTTAGATAAGGTCGATGCAATTAAAGATGTCACCGTCGCCGAAAATAATCAAATAATTGCCAGTAGCACAGGAACCGAAAACAATGAACTTTGGATTCGCTGGCAACATGAACTCAAACCGCCAGACACACATACTTTTGTCATCAAATATCGCGTGGTAGGTGGATTGCAGCTAGATGGTGAGAATACTCTAGTTTATTGGAAAGCTATTGCAGCAGGTCGCAAAGCTCCGATTAATACGGGAAAAGTTACGGTGAAATTACCAGAAGCTTTGTCAGGTCAAGTTCTCTCGTTTACGAATTTTGGTACAGCCGCAGTTCCGCGTCAAGTAGATCCTAAAACATTTGAGTTTGTGGCAAGTCAGCCTATTCCACCCGAACAAGAATTAGAAGTGCAGATTGCATTTCCCCAGGTGATTCTGAATATACCTCAACCTGGCTGGCAACAAACTGGACACCAAGGAGGAGAAGGCTCTTTCATAAACAACATAATGGGTGTAATCGTTTTTTTGCTAGTTTGTTTGGGATTTTTTGTATCCTTAGTGTTTTTTCCGTTGATGATTCTTCTCTTTGTGTGGACTTTCAGCGTCATTATTTACCAAGAAATCAAGAAAGCAATCAATAATCGACGCTGCCCTGAGTGTAAAACGCTTAATCTCAAACGGACTTATCAAGTTTTGATTCCTGCAACTACTGGCACTTCAGGAAAGAGGTATGTTACGGATCACTGTGGAAACTGCTCTTACCATCAGGAGTACGAAGAAGTAATTCCAATCATTATCATTAGCAATGATGGTGGCGGTGGCGGCGGTGGCGGTGGCGGCGGTGGTGGCGGTGGCGGTGGCGGCGGTGGCGGCGGTGGTGGTGGCGGTTAATATCAACGAGACTTACGCATCACAAGCAAAGAAACCGGGTTTTTACTGAATCTGCGGGTTGTAACGAAGTATTCTGGCACCAAACCCGGTTTCTGAGCACCCGCGCCTCCAGGAATATTGTTGATAATTCTCGTATTTTCGTTAGTTTAGCGGGCCGGATTTGAATAAGGGCGATCGCACTTCCTGCAACAGCTATTACAAATATGACTTTTATGAACTTAATTAATGAATTATATGAATTGACGTGAACAGTAATTGAATGAATAATGACAGTATCAAAATAAAGAGAAAAAATCATGTATCAAGATACTAACAAAAAAAACAGCCCGCCGCCCATTGTTTTTATTATTGCCATCGGCTTAATTGGGTTGGGCGCATACAAGTTTATTCCCGGTTTATTGAAAGCTAAAACTTCAAATACACCTACATCTACCTCTACAGCGGCAACGATCGCACCCGGAGCGATCGCCAATCGTATCAGTTTAGGAAATCAGATATTGGTGACATCCCAAACAACACCTGACAAACAAGCAGGAGTTCAAGCTTTTGCTGAGGGAAATTACCAAGCTGCCGCCCAATATTTTCAGAAATCGCTGCAACAAAATCGCAACGACCCGGAAACCCTTATCTATTTGAATAATGCCACAGCCAGCAATGGTTCTTCCTTGAAAATTGCTGTCAGCGTGCCCATTGGTAGCAACCCCAATGTTGCCCAAGAAATCCTCCGGGGTGTTGCCCAAGCTCAGGATGAAATCAATACTAGCGGTGGCATCAATGGCGCAAAACTGCAAGTAGAAATTGTCAACGATGACAACAGTCAAGAGGTTGTCAGAGAAGTTGCAAGGACATTGACAAAAGATCCGAGTATACTAGGAGTAATTGGACACAATGCTAGCAACGCATCTCTCGAAGCTGCTCCGATATATCAGCAAGAAAAACTGGTAATGGTGACACCGACGAGCTTTGCCAATAATCTATCAGGATTTGGCAGCTACATCTTTCGGACAGTACCCAATATTAGCTTAATGGCTGCTCCCTTAGCAGAATATGCAGTCAAAACAGCAGGCAAAACTAATATTGCCGTTTGTTATGACTCCCAAGCACCGGATAACATATCATTTAAAGATGAATTTGTGGCATCTCTTACTGCTGCTGGAGGCAAATTAGTTCCCACTGTTTGCGACTTTTCATTACCCTCTTTTAATCCCGAAAGTGCGATCGGCGATGCTGTCAGCAAAGGTGCACAAGGATTGATGGTAGCGCCCCACATCGATCGCATTGACCGTGCAATCTCTCTGGCTCGCAGCAATCGAGGCAAATTGCCACTCTACGGCAGCACAACAATGTACACTTTTCAAAGTTTAAAAGATGGGCAAAAGGACGTTGACGGGCTTGTTTTGCCTGTTCCCTGGCATCCTGACACTAATCCCGGTAGCCGTTTCCCAGAAAATGCCCGCCAGCGTTGGGGAGGCATTGTGAATTGGCGAACTGCAACGAGTTTTGACGCGACTCAAGCTGTGATCGCTGGCTTGCGGCAAAGCAATACGCGGGAAGGATTGCAACAAGCACTCAGAAATGCGAGTTTTTCGACAGCAGGATCAAGCGAGGATGTGAAGTTTTTGCCCACGGGCGATCGGGCTGGTAAGCCGATTTTAGTGCAAGTTAAACAAGGAGGAAGCACTGGCTATAACTTTGTCCCGCTGCGGTAAGTTTGTTAAGTGCGATCGCACTCACATCTTGCACATTCTCAATCAGCCTTTCAGGGGCGGGCAGGATGCCCGCCCCACAATAAAATTCCCTCTTTGTGGAACAGGCATCTTGCCTGTTTCTTAGCATGATTAAAATCTAATTTTCTGTTGAATTAGCAAAATTTTTAATATAAAATGAAATGAGTAGATTAAAGGAGATCGTTGTGTATGATCGCGCAAGTTGAAACCAAAACCTACACCGCTGAGGAATATCTAGAATTAGAAATCAATTCTCTGGATCGGCATGAATTTATCAATGGGGAGATTGTTCTGATGGCTGGCGGCACACCGGATCACAATGAAATTACCACTAATTTAGTTGTTGCGCTGAAACTGGCGTTAAAAGGGAAACCATATCGGACTTTTAGTTCGGATCAGCGGCTTTGGGTTCCGCAGCTTAATAATTATACTTACCCGGATGTGATGGTGGTAGCGCGCCCGATCGAGCTGCAATCTGGACGGACGGATACAATTACCAATCCGCTGCTAATTGCTGAGGTGCTGTCTAAAGGAACCAAAGCTTATGACCGCGATGAAAAGTTTGCTGCCTATCGCAGTATTCCTAGTTTTCAGGAGTATTTATTAATCGACCAATATCGGCTACAGGTGGAGCAATATTCTAAAACTGATGCGAATAAGTGGATTTTTTCGGAATATAGCTGTATGGGCGATCGGCTGAGTTTAACATCTGTTGCTGTGGAAATTTCGCTGACCGATTTGTATGAAAATATTGAGTTTGGTGAATAGGCGGACGCTTTTTTGTCAAATCTCCCAAATAGTGGTAATATCCCCGTATATCGATCGGCTCTGATGGAGAACAGCCATCAGACGCAAGGGGGAAAGTTCGGTGCGAATCCGGCGCTGTCCCGCAACTGTAATGAGATCATTGCATCTCTGAGTCAGGATGCCCGCCGATTTGTTTACCTGTTGTTTTTCATCTGCGAGGTATGGATGATGGTGAGTTTATTATTTTTTAAATTATTGGATTGGGCTTTTTTAACCGCAGATATCAGCAGATAAACACAGATGAACGCTGATGTAATTCGATCTGTGTTCTGAAGCGTATATTATTTTAATGAAAAAGAAATGCGAATTGAAGATAGTGTTTGGCAGGGTAGTTTTGGGTACTGGCAAAACTTGTTTATTCACCAGAATATTTTGCCGATCGGACATACTGCTTGGAATGGCTTTTTGAATCGAGGACGAGGCTTGGTTGCGTGCAAAATCAATACTCCCATTAACGGTTCTGTGAATTGGAGCGTAGATACTATCAAGTACGATCTGCAATTTATTTCCGACTTGGAGGCAACCGTTTATTTGCAACAACTAGAACTAGAGGAAAACACTGTTTCCAATCTGCTCTCTATCATTGATAGCTACGAACCCAAGGAAGCAATTATATTTTTGTCGATCGCCAACGGTCAGATTGATATCAATTTGTTGCAAAACTTGGCAATTTCTCCTGTTGAGTGCTATGAACAGGTATGCAAGCGCTGGGAAGAATTTCAACTCTGCCCGAAATCCTAAAACTTACTAAATTTTCCGAATGTCGCAGCCAAAATCAATCGAAATTTCCAAGGTAACTCGCTACCAAAATGCAGCGCTTAATTACTATTTGGGCCTGACAGATTCGCCCTACCTTCACTACGGCTATTGGGAAACCCTACCTGTGCCCGCTGACGAACTAACGATCGCACGATTGCGCCTCGCTCAGCAAGCTTATACTGTAAAACTGTTAGATGCAATCCCCAAAGGCACTCATACGATACTCGATGTGGGCTGCGGGATTGGCGGAAATGCGGCTTATTTGCTCGATCGAGGTTTTGCAGTCGAAGGGCTCGCACCCGATCCGTTCCAACAACAGCGCTTTCTTAAGTGTACGCGCGATCGGGCAATCTTCCACCTCACGAGGTTTGAAGACTTCAAAGCAACCCATTTCTACGATCTTATTCTCTTTAGCGAAAGTAGCCAGTATATGTCGGCTGTTGATATTGCTAACGGTGCCGCTAAAATCCTCAATCAGGGCGGCTACGTTTTGCTGGCTGATATGCTGCGATCTGATGCTAATTATAAAGAGGGAATGTTCTCTAATTGCCATGTTGTTACGGAACTTCATGCAGCCTTAAAGCAGGCTGGATTCACTTTAGTAAAAACTGAGGATATTTCCGCCCATATTTTGCCAACAATCGATTTGTATGTCGATACTTTCCGCCGATATGGACTAAATACAATGATCTATGTTGCAGATTTGATTGCGATCACAGTTCCCCCCGTCCACAAATTCCTGCGCTGGATATTTCGTCGCTGGTTCAAGAAGCTGGTAGTTGAAGGATTGGAGGCAAGTCAACTTTTTGAGCAACATCTCTGTTATGAAATGCAACTTTGGCAGCTACTAGAACCAGATAAACGCTGATACAAACTAACCCTCATAAGTTTGTAGTGAGGATGAAGAGTCCTTTCTTAATCAGGACTAAAGTCCTTACTACGAACCAATTTTATTATGGTAATCCACCGACTACGCTCTAAAAAATAACAAATAATATCAAATCCGGTAGCATCGGAATTAATGTTACCCCCAGTCAGGACACGGCAGTGCCATGTCCCTACAATTAATCCCGGTAGGGAAACGGCACTCCCGTGTCCGACATATCATAAAAAGTGCAACCGGAATTGATATAACCAATAACAAATAACCAATAACAAATAACCAATGCCCAATGCCCAATGCCCAATGCCCAATGCCCAATGCCCAATTCTAGAATTCGATCGCACTTCCTACTCCTATCCCTGCGGTTCGCGAGTGGCAATTCAGGGTTTAAATCTCAAAGTCCCGGCTGGGAAACGGTGCGGGCTGATCGGTCAAAATGGCTGTGGCAAAACTACCTTTTTTCTGTTAGCAAATGGCTTATATCAACCGCAACAGGGAATCATTAGCTGGCAAGGTGAACCCTTTCGCTACGATCGCAAATCTTTGATGCAACTGCGCCAACAAATTGGACTCGTCTTTCAAAATCCCGAACATCAATTAGTAGCTTCGACGGTAGAAGAAGATATTTCCTATGGATTGTACAATTTAGGCTTGAGAGAACCCGAAATTGCTCAACAGGTACAGCAGGCGATCGAGCAATTCGATCTAAGCGAACTCGCCCGCGAACCAATTCACAATCTCAGTTTGGGGCAGAAAAAGCGGGTTTCCATCGCCGATATCATGATTCTCAAGCCGAAACTGCTGCTGCTAGATGAACCTACCGCCTATCTCGATCCGCGTCACACCCGACAACTGATCGGTTTACTTCAACAAATTCACAGCGCCGGAACCACTATTCTTTTAGCAAGTCACGACCTCGATTTCATCTACCGCTGGGCAGATTGGGTGTTTGTAATGGATCGAGGAAAATTGATTTTAGAAGGAACACCGGAAACAGTTTTTGCTCAGCGGGATGTCTTGGAACAATTGCAGCTTGGGGTACCACTGGCGATCGAGCTAATCGAGCAAATAAGGGCGATGTTTCCCACAGACGATCGCTCAAAAATCCCCGCTTTCGAGCAATGGCAACAACAAATTTTACAAGCACGTCGGCTGCTTTAACGAGAGTTAGACAATTGATAATTGGCGTTGCTGATTCACGGTATGAATCACCTTTGAATGGAAGTTACAAAACTCACCATACTTGCTTTATAGCAATTGCGAAATCTTGAATTCCTACCTGTCCCCAGCAACGCCGCCCGTGGGGGAAGTTCAGATTACACATTACCAATTAAAAATTGATTTAGGAAAAAGGCGATCGCCCCACTGCCGATCGGCACAGTGAGATTGTCAATTCCCAGCTTGGAAACCGACTCCAAAGTAGCAGCAACTAAAGCTACAACAGCAGACACAGCCCAAGTTTGCCAAATATTGCCTTGAACCGCCAGCAAAATCAAACTGCTAACAGCAAAACTCACCAAATACATAGTTGCAGAACCTTCCCAACTCTTCTGAATTCCCCCAACTCGATAAATATGTTTGCCGTATTTCTGGCCGATGACAGCAGCCAATCCGTCGCCCCAAGTCATGACTAAAATGCCCAAAGCAGCGTACTCCTGATGTTGCAGCGGCCAAAACCAAGCCACGAGAACGCTGATACTAACAGCATAGAAAAAAGTCCCCAAACTCTTCCGGTTGATACTGTTAAGACTGGGCAAAATCGGAACTTGGTAAGAAATTAGGGCGATCGCGCCTGCTAAAATTCCCGCCGAAATCCCCACCCAACCGGGTATTTCCAGCCACCACGCCAGCAAAATCACATTTCCACTACCCATGTGAACCACCTTCCGCGATACCTCAGCATCGACAGAAGTAAAGCGATTTAAGCCCTCAGCTACCAGTAAAATCAAACCCAGCCAGACTCCCACGAGGGAAATTTGCAGCCACACAGTCGGAATTTCAGCAAATATAGACACGATATTTAGGAAAAACTTAGATGGAGCACTGTTTACTACTTTAGTGGAAAGCGCGATCGCTCTGTTCGGTGTTGCGAGGATTTTCAACCGTCGCTACGGTATAATTTACTCGCTCTCCTGTGGTCGGCTTTGGAGACAAAGTGAGTTAGTCTAATAAAATTAGTCGTTTGAAGTTTTGAGAGGCTCAGAGAATCTGATTACTATGCAGTATGTCTTAATTATTCATGAAGTAGAAAATTATGACGCTTGGAAACAGGTATTCGCTCGTGCTGAAAGCATCCGAAAAGAAGCTGGCGAGCGATCCTATCAGCTCTTGAATTATGACAATGAACCAAACAAAATTGTTCATTTCTCCGCGTGGACATCAATCGCAGATGCTAGGGCGTTTTTTGAGTCGCCTAGACTGGTTAAAATTAGAGAAGAAGCCGGAGTTAAAGCTCCTGAGTTTATTTATCTAGATCAATTAGAGTCAGGAGTATTGTGAAAGACATATTTGTATAATGTAAGTTGTTCAAACTATGTGGTTAAGTTTTGAGTATGTACGACGGTGGCTACTACCAGCTAATGGCAGAGTACAATTTCTGGATGAATCAAAATATATATTCTGTATGCTCGGCAATTCCTGATGAACAGCGCAAACAGGATATGGGTGCTTTTTTCAAGTCGATTCATGGCACTTTGAATCACTTACTCTATGGTGACAAAGCATGGATGGGTCGTTTCACTCTTCACCCATTTTCGGGTACCGTTATCGGTCAAGAACTGTATGCTGAATTTGAGGTTTTGAGAGCAGAACGGGAGACAACGGATCGGCAAATTATAGAGTGGTCTAGACACCTTAATTCTGACTGGTTGAGTCAACCGTTTGAGTACACAAGCAATGTAGATGGTAAATGCCGCGTGCTACCGACTTGGGTTCTGGTGACACATATGTTCAATCATCAAACTCACCATAGAGGGCAAATTACCACACTACTCAAACAACTTGGCTACGACCCAGGGGTTACAGATATTCCGTGGCTACCCGCTATATCAATCGGATAATTTCTGGTTGTAAACCGACACGCCAGAAAACTCGGCGGTTAAAACCTGGTCTACACTTGCCTCTCGTCCCAGCAGAGGGGGACTCAAGAAAATCAAGAATTTAAACCTGTTTCGGTGGGTTTTGTCTGTATAAACGTGATTTTAACCCCCGACTTTTCAACCCTTGCCTTGTGAGTTTGCTGTGTATAGACGCGGTTTCAACCGCCGGGTATTCTGTAGAAATCCTACGCCTTCACAACTCCCGTTTCAACAACTCCCGCACAAACTCAAACGCCCTTGGACGTAACTCCACTGGCAGCAGCGACAATCCCAAAGCAGCCCACATTTTCGCCTCCGAAACTGACTTTCCAGCCCGCACCATCAGGCGCCCTTTTTGAGTTTCACCAACCTCAATCAGTCGCAAACCTAGCGCTAATTGAGTTTCTGCAATCCTTTGGAGCCTGACTTTCTCCAACTTATCGGAATCAAATTCGTAGCCGAGCAAATAGCGCAATTTATCGCTTAAATACGGAATTGCCCGATCGACTCCTTGCTGTCCTGCATGAACTCGATACTCCATCAACAGCTCCGGCAAGTAATAGCACTTTTTGCCAGCAATCGCAAGCCTCACAAACAAATCGTTATCTTCGCAATTTTGCAAATTCGGCCGCAGAAATCCGACTTCTTCCAGGGCGCGGCGCCGAAACAGAGTCGCCCCTATTTGCAAACTTTGTCTGAGAAAAACTGCGGAGAGCAAATCTTCAATAATTCCAGCCGACAACTCGGTGCGGCCCCACCGCTGCGAATTCAGTTTCGTCTGGTTTTCATCAATATAATTGTTAATGTCGATCACCCAGTGATCTGTACTGACAAAATCGATGCTGGGGTCTTTATCTAAAATAGCAGATGTCCGCTCTAAAAATTGCGCGCTCAGGCGATCGTCATCGTCAAACTTGATAAAATATTCGCCCCTTGCCGCCGCAAAGCCCGATCGCATATTATTACTCTTGCCGATATTCTGCGGGTGGCGAATGTAGCGAATCCCGCGATCGACAAATTCCGACATCAACAGAGGAGTGCTGTCATTAGAACCGTCATCACAGATAATTAATTCAAAATCTGTATAAGTTTGATCTAGCACGCTGGCGATCGCACTAGCTAGCAAATTCACTCGATTGTAAGTAGGAATGCAAACACTAATTTTCGGCACTACGACTATTTTCAATTTTAGATTGTGGAAAAAATTCGCAATTGAGTCCAGGAAAATAAACCACCCATGCCCAATGCCCAATGCCCAATGCCCAATGCCCAATTCCCAATGCCCTATGTATTTTAATTTAAACGAGCCGTACATTCGAGAATTAACTTTTGATTCACCAAAGCAAACGGTTGAATTTCCAAAGCGCGACGAAAAGCTTGAATAGCATTTAGGTATTCTCCCAAGGCAGCGTAGCACAAACCCAGACCGTGCAACGCCCCAAAATGCACCGGGTTCAGTTTGAGGACGATTTCGCAGTCGTCGATCGACTTTTTATAATTTCCTTGGGTATAGTGAAGTACGGCGCGTCGGTTCCAAGCTTCAGCAAAATCCGGCGCTTCCGCAATCAGATTCGTCAGCAAATCCAAAGCGTGGTGAACATCGCCTGCATCTAACGAAACTTGCGATCGCCTGAGAATTTGCATCCCATAGTCACCTTTCTGGTTAAACCAAGTGTGCCAGAGTTCAGTAGTTGCCCGATCGCGCACGCTTTGGTCGGGCTTTTTCAAGTCTTCGAGCAGCGCCTTAAGAGATAATTCGTCCATAGGTGCGAAGATTGTTAAAAAGATTTTATCAATCAATTTTATCGCGCAAGCGGCAACTTTATTTATTCCACATCTTGCACCATTCTCGCTTAACAGGCTTTTCGGCCTGTTCCACAAGAAAATTCACTCTTTGTGGAACAGGCCGAAAAGCCTGTTCCTAAACAAGTA
>NZ_JAUBTL010000044.1:0-65381 GCF_036702475.1 Microcoleus sp. D2_18a_B4 | reverse complement strand
GAGTCGAACTCATGCACTGGCTAATTTCATAAATTCCTTTTTTTGTCAACTCCTAATAATGAACCGACGCCCTAGTAACTAATAACTAATAACTAAGCTGTTGGGCATCTAAATTGTATTTTTTGGGCGGGCGAGACGCCCACACCACAAGACTTTGATTTTTTTTGACATACAATTTAAAGGCAGAACAGCTTAATAACTAATGAGTGATGACGATCGAGTTTGATGATTCCGATGCAGCCGGAAACGAGATTAGCGGTAAGGATTCAATGCACAAATGGCTTTCGGTGGTGGGGATTGGCGAAGATGGACTTTCAGGGCTGGGCCCGATCGCCTCTACCCTCCTCTCTCGATCTCAAATCGTTGTTGGTGGCGCGCGTCACCTCGCAATGCTACCAACCGATGACACCCGCGAAAAATGGGTTTGGGCATCGCCTTTGCAGACAACAGTTGACGAGATTCTCCGCCGCCGGGGACAATCTGTGTGCGTGCTCGCAAGCGGCGATCCGATGTGTCACGGCATCGGCGTCACGCTGTCGCGCCAGATTCCCATTTCGGAAATGACTGTGATTCCGGCGGTATCGGCTTTTAGTCTTGCTTGCGCCCGTTTGGGTTGGCCACTAGCCCAAGTTGAGACTTTCAGTTTGACAAATCGCCCGATCGCATCGATCGTCCTTGCTTTGTATCCGGGGGCGCGCTTGCTTGTGTTGAGCGCTGACAGACATACGCCGGGAAAGGTTGCCGAATTGTTAACGCAGCGGGGGTTTGGCAGCAGTTTGATGACCGTATTCGAGCGGATGGGAGCGGGAGCGGAACGGCGGAGCGAGGGGGTCGCAGCAGCCTGGAATGCAGCGGATTTGGCGGATTTGAACACGATCGCGATCGCAGTTGCAGCCGATCGACCAACTGTGATTTTCCCTCGTACCTCCGGTTTGGCGGATACTGCTTATCGCCACGACGGACAACTTACCAAGCGGGAGGTTAGAGCCGTTACTCTGTCAACGTTAGCACCGATTCCCGGAGAGTTGCTTTGGGATGTGGGGGCGGGCTGCGGCTCGATCGCGATCGAATGGATGCGGAGTCATCCTCGGTGCAGGGCGATCGCGATCGAACGCCATCCGACTCGATTGCAATACATCGCTGAAAATGCCTCGACTTTCGGTGTTCCCGAACTCGAAATCGTGGCGGGAGAAGCGCCGGAAGCCCTGACAAATTTACCTCAACCGAATGCTATTTTCATCGGCGGCGGTGTCACCGCAGAATCTGTGCTGGAAACTTGCTGGAATGCTTTAGGTGAAGGCGGCCGATTAGTTGTTAATGCGGTGACTGTTGAGAGCGAGTTTAAAGTTTTGCAGTGGCACGATCGTTATGGTGGGGAACTAATTAGAATTGGTATTCAGCGAGTAGGGGCGATCGGTTCTTTTCAGGGTTGGAAACCGCTTGCACCGGTGACTCAGTGGGCGGTAGTTAAGAGGTAAAAGGACTTACCCAAGGCGCGATCGAAGAAACCGGGTTTTTGACCAAATCTGCGGGCGGTCACGCGTCTTCTCAGCAAAAAACCCGGTTTCTGGGCCCCCATGCGTAAGTCAAAAGGTAAAAGGCGATCCATCTATTTCCATCTTTGATATCTAAGTGAATGAAGCAGTTATAAACACGGCGATAACGTAATAGCTTCTTCATATCTAGCAATATAGAATACCCGATAGGCGTCTTCTGTCCACTATGCTAAGATGAAAGCTGGTTTACATTTTCTGATGAGGTCGTTATGACCAGTTCGCTGTCTCCTACAAGAATTTCTCGTTATGTCACCCGCAATCCTGAAGTTTTGCAGGGGGAACCGATTATTGCAGACACTCAAGTTACTGTACGGGATATTGTGGTGTTTTGGAAATCGGGAACAAAGCCTGAAGAAATCCCACAGAAGTTACTTCAACTCGTGACGGCGGCTCAAGTGTTTGATGCCATTAGCTTTTATCTGGATAATCAGCCAGAAATTGACGATCGGATTGCTTGGTATGAGGCGCGTCCGATGTTGAATGTTTCACCTCTTTTGAGATGTAATCCGTTGCTGAATGAAGTCACGAAATATGTTGAAGCATATCGCCACGATCGAAATGCCGATATCGATTTTCCTGAGTCTGAGACCCTATGACTCAATATATTCTCGATACCGACCATATCACACTGCTGCAACACTCTAATCCACTCATATTGCAACGTTTTGAAGCTCTCCATACCAGGGATGTTGCTATTACTGTCATCAATGTTGAGGAATTGATTCAGGGCTGGTTCAATGCAATTCGTCAAGCTTCGCAACCCGGACAGAAGCAACGCTTAACTTGGGCTTATGTAGGTTTGAGATCGGCTGTTAAATTTCTCAACGATATTCTCGTTCTGGATTTTACCGAGTCAGCTTACGAGCAATATTTGGCGCTGCGCCGTCAGGGAATACGAATTGGGACACAAGACTTGCGGATTGCGTCCATTGCTTTGGTTAATAACTCAATTTTAGTGACGCGAAATCGACAAGATTTTGCACAAGTGCCAGGACTGGTTTTGGAGGATTGGACATAACAATTGCCAAGCCCCGCTTATGTGGCATTTCCAACTTCTGCCAGATGCCAGAAAGTCATCCCATTTTCAGTATGACTGAGCAAAATCCCCAAATCTTCCAGGCTTTCCAGACAGTCGAGAATGACTTTTTGTTTGCGATTAGCCCCTTTGAAGTGGGCGGTGACTTGGGCGGCTGTCCATTCGCCGCTTTGGGTGCGGAATAAGTTGCGGATGGCCCAAAGTTGCTCTTTGAGGGTTTTGGGGAAGGGTTGTTGTTCCGTGGGGGCGATGGGGGTTTCGGTTTCCGTGGTGATGCCTGCAAGGGATGGCTGCACGTAGGTTTCGCCTGGGGCTTGGTAGTCGGGACGCAGCCAGCGAATGTGTCCGTTGCGTTCTTCTTCGGCGCGTTGGGCGTTGAGGGTGACGAGGTTTTCCAGGATTTGGTCGTCGGTGAGGGTGGGTTCCCAACCATAGGCGGCAAATACGGCGGCATCGAGTTCGTCGTGGATTTGTTTGAGGGTGGAGACTAGGGCTTTTTGGTTGAAGGCTTTGTCTTTGTCGTCGAGGGGTTCGCCTTGGCGGAGTTTTTCGAGGAGGTTGTACATCGCGGTGATGGTGACTTCGGGGTGAGTGGCTTGGACTCGTTTGCGGTGGCTGTCGAGGCGTTCTCCGAGTTCGCGGATGGTTTGTTTTTGGGTGTCGGTGGGGTCTGGGAAGGGGAAAGGGTCGAAGCAAACGGAGTTGTTGTAACGCGGTGTATTTCCTCCTAAATCTCCACCTGTTGCCAGTGCCCAGATAATATGAATTGTGGAAGATAGAACACCGAAGTGATAAGCATCTCCAAGTGCAATCATAATCACTTCACTTTCTGGAAAAACATCTATCTCTAAAAATGTGAAAAATCTGTGCTTTGTCGTTCTTGGTGTAGCAATGTACCGTTCTAGTGTATTAATGGCAGGTCTAATTTTGGCTCGCGCCTCAGCAAAAATCCACCAATTATCTCTATATGCCTTTCGGTTATTCGTGATTCTCTCCGGTTTTATCCTTTCAAGTATCCATTGATAAATGTCTTGATATCGAGTTCTGACCTCTGCTTCTGTTAGTCCAAATAGATCAATTATGAAAAGATCGGATTTAGATTGGATCAAATCTCGTCCATTACGATAATGTTTAATAACTGATGGTAGACTCGTTGAATAACCCAGAAAATTTAGCTGTTGCTGATTGATGAGAAACCCTTGACTAGCTAACATCATGCCTTTGGAAGATAAATTTTGATTTGCTCTAAGTTTCTGAGTGCCGCTCACGTTAGCACCTGAATCTAAATTGCTGAGTATTTGCTCGACATGAATCAAGTTAATCCTCAGATTCTGGGCGATCTCTTCAGGTATTCCCACTTCCGTTTCATGCAAGACATATCCGATTTGGGCTGTGGCATGATGAGAAGTCTTGAGTTCAGCGGCTGTCATGGCAATACGTACGGCGGCACCTTCCTGATCCCAAGGATGATCGGCAATCGCAAAAAATAGGTTGAGTGGATTTTTAGCAGCTTGTAAGTGAACATCAATTATCTTTCTTTGCCAAACCTGTCGAATGCTATTGGTTGTAATTAAACCAAATCTCCTGATGTGTCCTTGGCGAACCAGAGTGGCAGCTTTGTGCCACCAATACATCACAAAATCAACAGTATCCGGCACATCTTTATAGACTTTCCGCAAGGTTTCTGCATACCCATCTCCTAACCGTTCCCGCATTCTCGCATTGCCAATAAACGGCGGATTCGATACAATATAATCCGCCTCTTGCCACTCGGCCGCCCTCGGATTCAAATACCGATAAATTGTTACTTGGTTTGTCGGATCGGGAATATCCTCGCCCGTCACCGGACTCTTCATCATCCGCCCGCCCCAACGAGTTCTCACCTTCCCCGCCGCATCCACATCTGGTTCTATTCCGTCATAGGCCAACACCGCATCCCCGTGTTCAATATTGTTGTACTCCCGCAACACCGGTTCGATCGGCGGAATATCGCCAAACCGCCGAAAATGCCACTGCAAATACCCAATCCAAATCACCAAATCTGCGATCGCCGCCGCCCTAGGATTGATCTCAATTCCCAAAAACTGACTCGGATTAACTTGAGCAATATCTAACCGCAACTGCGCCGCCCCTGTGACATCCTCCAAGCGCCGCAACACCTCCGACTCCAACCCCTTCAACAAATCCAACGTGACATAAAGGAAATTACCCGATCCGCACGCCGGATCGAGAATCTTCACCTGTTGTAACTCCGTCAGAAATGCCTCTAAAACTGATCTCGCCTTTTTCCTTTGATTTGCAGTCGGTTCCGATTCCCCCGCGTTGAGCAACTGTTTAACCTCCGCTTGTACCGCAATCCAGCGATCGCCCAAAGGTTCCATCACCACAGGCTTTACCAACCTTTCCACATACGATCGCGGCGTATAATGAGCCCCCAACTTACTCCGTTCCCTAGAATCCAGCGCCCTTTCCAACAACGTCCCAAAAATCGCCGGTTCCACATTGCACCAATCCCGCTTCGCCGCCTGCAACAAAACTTCCAACTGCGCCTTTGTCAAAGCAAACGCCTGCGACTCGGCAAACAATCCCCCATTAAACCGCAACAGTTTGCCATGAAAGCCAAAACTCGTCCCCTCATTCATCGCCTCCCACAGCGCCTCTACCTCCGGCTTAAACGTCTTCGGGTTGAGAATCCATCGCGTTTCCAGCGCCTGCGTAAACAAATGTTCCTTCAGCAACCCCACATCCTCAGCAAACATCGTGAAAATACAGCGCATCAAAAACTGGGCGACTTGCTGCGGATCGACATTCGCCTCCATCCGCTTCGCCAACTCTGCCAAATCTGCCGCCACTTCCCGCGTCACCCGCGCCGCAATTTTCTCTGGGTTGCGCTGCTGCGGATTGCTAAAAATATCGACAAACAAATCGAAAACATCGGCTTTCAGCAACTCAATTAGCCCGATTTCTCGCCGCGCCCCATAGCCGCCATAATCGCCGCTAAAACCCATCCATAATTCAAAATGATCGCCAATATCGCAAGTTAACAAAAACGGCGGTTTGCTGCTGAGACTGCGGGTATAGGCGATCGCCTGCACAAACGCTTTTTCCATCTCTCGCAAATAGGTATTTGTCCCCCGCTTGGCCGTTCCCTTTTTGCTAGTTGTTCCGCCCTGTTTTGCCTCTATCAAAAAATGCTCGGCTTTGTAAAAATCAATAAACCCCGGAGTTACTTTGCCGCTGGGGTGAAAAATTTTGACATCTTTATCAAAGCAGTAGGGATCGTTGGGAATTCTGCCTTTATCAAAAGGGCGATCGACTCCCAGCGCATCGCACATTTCCGCAAAAAACAACTGGTAGTTTGCCCGTTCGTTACCGCTAGAACCTGCCCAGCGCGTGATGAATGTTTCGACTCGCGTGCGATCGGCCTCATTCATGTTTCAACCCTGTTGCTTGCTTTTTCCTGATTCTATACTTCGATCGGTTTGAATTGGCGATTTATCTTGCGATTTTGGTTGGAAACTCCTGGCACCGATTACCCAGTGGGCGCCAGTTAAGAGGTAAAATAATCCCCAATCTTCTCTTTAGAAAAACTTTGGCGAGATTTGAGTTCATAGTAGATGGCCCACCAGTATCACAACAAGCTCGTAGGCGAGCTCTTCTTAAAGCTTGGAAAGTGACAGTGAGGCAAGAGGCTGAAAAATACTGGTCTTCGGAGCAGAAAACAGCTACTGGCCTAGTGATGCTTCAGATAACTTATTTCTACGATTCTGTTAAAATCGATGTAGACAACATAGTAAAGCCAATTCAAGATGCAATTATCGGGCTAGCCTATGTCGATGACGATCAAGTAACTGATGTTCTAGTCCGCAAGAGGAATTTATCAACTAACTTTAAAGTAGAAAATATGACCTCGATTCTAGCGGAAGGATTTGCCCGTGGTAATGAATTCTTGCACATTGTCGTAATTGATGCTCCTGACAAAGAGGTACTGACATGATCGCAACCCCAACTGCAAACATAGAAAGAGAGCAACTGCTGAAACTAGCAGAGGAGTATCGTGAGAAAGGTTATGAAATTTCATTTCATCCAAACTCTGAAGATTTACCGGACTTCCTTAAAAGCTATCGCCCGGATCTGATAGTGCGCCGGGGCGAAGAATCGGTGGTTATTGCAGTCAAGTCACGCGCTTCACTCAAGTCACCCTCTACTACATATCTACGTAATTTAGCCCAAGCAGTAGCAGAAAATCCCGGCTGGAGGTTTGAGTTAGTGATGACTAACTCGGAGGATGCAGTCGATATTTCCCAAGCTGAGGATTCTTTTCAAGAGCATGAAATAGAGTTGGGTTTGCAAGTCGCCAAGCAACTTGTAACACAACATCTAGAGTCAGCAATGCTATATTCTTGGTCTTTAGTTGAGGCAACTTTGAGGATTGTTGCCCATAAAGAAGAGCTAAGTTTGCAAAGATTAGAACCGCTGTATTTAGTGAAACAACTGACGGTTGAGGGCGTGATTTCTAAAGCCGAATATCAGTTATTAATGAATGCGCTTTCTTTGCGGAACGCTATTGCTCATGGGTTTAAAACTACACAACTTACGCAACATTCTGTGTGCGAACTGATTGAGGTAACAGAGAAAATATTGAAAGATAATACGGCGGTTGTCTAAAGCAAAAAGGTTGGGTTTCCTTTCGTTAACCCAACCTATTAATAATGTAATGAAATCAAAGTTCAGAGTTTAGCCTTGATTCACCACAGTCGGTTTTAAAATTTCCTGTGACTTCGATCGATCTAAACCATTTTGAACTTCCACAGATTCCTTAATCGGTTTCCGGGCTTCAATTAAGCTCAAAGCTTTGTTGACACTTTCAGGTAAAATCACTACCAAACTGCTGGCCGGCGCCTCGTCTAAAGCTTTGTTAACGGCCGTTGTTTCGTCGAGAATCAACTCGTATTCAACTTGAGATTTCTTTGCGGTTCCTGCAGAAATCGCCTCGGCAATTCCCTGGCAAATTAACTTTGCCACGGCACCGGGTTCTCGGCCGCGCCTGTCAATATCTTCTTTGACAAGAATACGATCGAACATCTCGGCCGAAAGTTTGCCCAGCGTGACAAAATCTTCATCTCGCCGGTCTCCGGGCGCGCCGACTACCCCGATCCGCAGTCCCGGCCAATTCAGCACGAAACTGCCCAAAGCTTTGTAGCTGTGGGGGTTGTGGGCGTAGTCGAGTAAAGCGTGGTAGCTGCCCAAATTAAACAAGTTCATCCTTCCGGGAGTTTGACCCACCGATGCTTGGAAGCTTGACAAAGCAGCGCGAATATCTTCTATTTTCAATCCTTGGGCAAAAGCCGCCAAACAAGCTGCTAAAGCATTGGCAATCATAAACGGCGCGCGCCCGCCCATCGTCAGCGGCACGTTCACAGCCTGCTCGATTCTCAGCGTCCAATCGCCTTTCAATATCGACAAATACCCATTTTCGTAAATCGCTGCCAGCCCGCCCGCAGCGGTATGTTTGGCAACCAGTTCGTTGTCCGGGTTCATGGAAAAATATGCAATTTGAGCCTTGACACGCTGCGCCATTTGTGATACCAGCGGGTCGTCTGCATTCAAAACAGCATAGCCTTTGGGCATTACGGACTCGACGAGGACACTCTTGAGTTTGGCAAGTTGTTCCACGGTGTCGATGTCGCCAATTCCCAAGTGATCTGCCGCGACGTTCAAGACGACGCCGACATCGCACTGATCGAAGCCGAGGCCCGATCGCAAAATTCCGCCTCTAGCCGTTTCCAACACGGCCACTTCCACCGTCGGGTCAGACAAAATCAATTGAGCACTCTGCGGCCCGGTATTGTCTCCGGTTTCTACCAAATAATCGCCGATGTAAGTGCCGTCGGTAGTCGTGTAGCCGGTAATCTGACCGGTCTGCTTGACAATGTGGGCTAGCAGGCGAGTGGTTGTCGTTTTGCCGTTGGTTCCCGTTACCGCTAAAATCGGCACCCGGCTGGGTTGAGGCGAGGGGAAAAGCATATCGAAGACGGCGCCGGCGACGTTGCGGGGTAAACCTTGACTGGGGGCGACGTGCATTCTGAAACCCGGTGCTGCGTTGACTTCGACGATGACGCCGTTGACATCGCGCAGGGGTTGGGAAATGTCGGGAGTTACTACGTCAATGCCGGCGATGTCCAAACCGATAATTTTGGCGACTCTGGAAAACAGCCAGACGTTTTCTGGGTGGATTTCGTCGGTGCGATCGACTGCAATTCCACCGGTACTCAAGTTTGCTGTCGCGCGCAAAAATACTCTTTCCCCGACCGGCACTACGGAGTCCATCGCGTATCCTTGTTTTTGCAGCAAATCCAGGGACAATTTGTCGATCGTGATCCGGGTGAGCACATTGTCGTGTCCGTCTCCTCGCTGCGGGTCGCGGTTTACTTCTTCAATAAGCTGTTCGACTGTAGACTTGCCGTTACCCACGACGTTAGCTGGGACTCGTTCTGCGACTGCTATGACTTGCCCGTTGACTACCAATACTCTGTGGTCACGGCCGACGTAATAGCGCTCGACAATGACGCTTTTTGTTTTTGATGCGGCGCTGGCTAAGTCGTAGGCTTCTTCTGCTGCTTCCCAGGAATTGATGTCGATCGTAATGCCGCGGCCGTGGTTGCCGTCTAGGGGTTTGAGGACGATCGGATAACCGCCGACATCTTCGATCGCCCCGCGCAGTTCATCCAAATAATGAATCACCGTTCCTCTGGGAACCGGTACACCGGCGCTGGCGAGGATATTTTTGGTACCTTCCTTGTCACAGGCAAGTTCTACTCCCAAAACTCCCGTCCGGTTGCTCAGAGTTGCCTGAATCCGCTTTTGGTGAACCCCGTAGCCGAGTTGAATCATAAACCGGGCGTTCAAAGGTATCCAAGGAATGCCGCGCGCTTCTGCTTCCTTGATCAGTGTTTCCGTGCTCGGCCCGAGTGCCGCCGACGCACCAAACTCTCTCAGGTCTCTCAAATCTTGGACTAATTCTGCTGCTGGATAAGTGCCTGTCTCGGCAATACTTTGGCACATCCGCACGCCCGCCCGGGCTGCATAGCGACCTGCTTGTTCGTTTTGATACTCGATTACTACTTGGTAAATGCCTGGGGTCGCAGTCTCGCGGGTGCGACCGAACCCGACCGGCATTCCTGCCATTTCCTGAAGTTCTAGGGCGACGTGTTCGATTACGTGTCCCATCATTGTGCCTTCTCTGACCCGTTGCAGGAATCCTCCCTGATGGCCTGGGGAACAGTGATGGTCGTTCAAACTCGGAAGTGCGGCGATCAACCCTTCATAGAAGCCAGGAATTTCCGCTGTGGTTTTATCTGCCCACTCCTCTAAATCCAGACGCATCAGGACGAGTTTCTGGCGTCGGATGCTCCAGTAGTTGGGGCCGCGTAAGGTCTGGATTTTAAGTATTTTCATGGCAGTTTGAGGGGTATGGGGCGCGAAATCTTATAGATAATTGGAGCATTTATTCAATTTCGATCTAGATTGCTCGATAAACTGTTCGCAGCGAACAGTTTGGGAGTGAATTTCCAGTTATGGGCTACCCAATTGAAAATTTCTGCTCCTGCGATCGGCTAAAAACAAGTACAGGTACATGGCTAGCAAAAACTCAAAGCCCGAAGCTAGAATTTTCTGTGGTTCGGCCTGCTGGGGTCAGACCGTGGCTGCTTCGGAATCTATTCTATTGTGGTATCCATGATTCGGCCGGAATGCCGCCTAATTTCTGCCGAATCAATGACAAGAGATGTTCTACGTTAGTTGGCTGTGCGGCATTCGGGGGGCCAGCCAGACTCGGAACAAGCTCCTGATGGCATTGGTTTGCCTAGGGGCATATTGTAGCAATCTCCGTGACACAGGACGTGCAAGCGCATATTGAACAGACTTAAGGGTTCTGTCGCTCCTACCATAGACTCATTGGTATAAAAATTTTCCCTAGAATCAACAATAGTCACAGTGCCTTTACCGAGAATTTTCATAGTATCGTCTCCCTCAAACAAGGCACAGGTGTCTTCGTCAATACCAATAGCGAGGCGATCGGGATGGCAAGCCACAGCCGACAGCAAGCGAGCCATGCGGTTGCGGTTGTGAAAATGCTGATCTACGATGATCTCAGGAATAATGTTAAGTCCGTTTGCCATGTCTACTAAAGAGCGGTTCGGTGACGCGCCACTTCCACCGCCTGCAATCATGTGATATCCCATCACCGCAGCACCGGCGCTGGTGCCAGCGAGGGTAATCTTGCCTTCGAGAGTTTCTTTGCGAATTTTCTCCATCAGCGGGGTGTCCGCCAGCAGTCCACAAAGCCGCAGTTGGTCGCCGCCTGTGATGAATACGCCCGTACAGTCTTCTAAGTAATCTTTCCAGACGGGGTTTTCGGCTTGTTCGCGTTCGCGGATGTCCACTACTTTGACTGCGCTAACGCCCATTTCGTCAAATATTGTGCGGTAGCGGTTGCTAATTCCTTCGGGATCTCGCGAAGCGCAGGGAACGATCGCCAGCCGAGCGTTTGCACCCCCAGCACGGCAAAAAAAGGTGTTCAGAATCTCTCGCCCGTGAACTTTGTCTTCGGCTCCCCCGATGACCATAATCGAGGTTTTTGTGCGCTGGGGAATATTGTGTTCAAGGGCTTGAGATGTCAACTGCTGCATGGTGTGTCTTCCTCTGTTGGATGTGAAATTCAATTTTGCCGTGGCTGTGCGTAGAATAGGGCTTTTTAAGAATAAATATTTGTTGGTGCGAGCGAGGTGCGATCGCCGATCGCGCTATCCCGCAGTTGTTTGGGGGCGAGTTTACTTGCAGTCGCTGTCATGAAAAACCGATTATTTTTGTACAAAACCGGCCCGCCGACACAGGAAGAGAATTTAACTTGCCAAAATTTTCAGAAATTATAAGAAATTATAAAGAATAAAGCAATTACTGAAAACTGAACTCCCTCTAAAGGTCAAACTAGAGGTGATGTATCAATGAAATTCCAATAATTGTGCGATTTGACGTTGTTACCCTATTTCCAGAATTTTTCCGGGCTCCCCTAGAGTCGGGACTGATGGGCAAAGCCTTAGCTAAAAAGATTGCTGAGGTGAATTTTGTCAATCCCCGCGATTTTACCACAGACAAACACCAGCGAGTCGATGATGAGCCTTACGGGGGCGGAGTGGGGATGCTGATGAAACCGGAACCGATTTTTGCTGCGGTGGAGTCGCTGCCGGTTTTGCCGAGGCGGGAGGTGATTTTGCTGACTCCCCAGGGGGAACCGATGCAGCAGGCGATGTTTCGGGAGTTGGCGGCCGATCGCGATCAGTTGGTGTTGATTTGCGGCCATTATGAAGGTGTGGACGATCGAGTGCTGCATTTGGTCACTCGCGAGGTGTCTTTGGGGGATTTTGTGCTCACGGGGGGCGAAATTCCGGCTTTGGCTTTGATTAATGGGGTTTTGCGATTGCTGCGGGGAACTGTGGCGAAGGAAGATTCGCTAAAGTTTGAGAGTTTTGAGGACGGACTTTTGGATTATCCGCAGTACACTCGACCGGCGGATTTTCGGGGATTGAAGGTGCCCGATGTGTTGCTGTCTGGTAATCACGCGGAAATTGCTCGCTGGCGCAGGGAACAGCAAATTGAAAGAACGCGCCAAAGGCGATCGGATTTGTACGATCGGTGGTTGCAGGAGAGGGAAGAATAGGAGAAAGGGCGATCGCAGGAGTGGTCAATCGATTTTAGATTTTAGATTTTCGATTTTCGATTGACTTGCGCGAGATAAATGCGGGGGCTTGAGGATTTTAGATTTTCGATTTTGGATTGATTCCACGGATAAATCACGTGGCGGGTACCACATGAAGAAATTCGTGGTCAGAAACCGGGTTTTTTGCGGTAATACTTCCTGGTAGTCCACAGATTCGGTAAAAAACCCGGTTTCTTTGGTCTTGATGCGTAAATCCCGTATATAGCAATCCTAAATCATTTGCATAATTATTGTAGGGGCAATCCCCCCGTGGTTGCCCGATAGATAAGGGGTAGGCACGGGGGCACTACCCCTACAAATTTATCTGAATCATTTAGGATTGCTATATTTAAGAGCCTAATAAATTTTGGATTCGCGTTTGTAAGTCTTTGAGTTCAGGAGAGCGATCGAGAAGTCCCATAATTTTCTAGCCTTTCCAGCATTAACCCTTCTCTCCCCCCTCCAGCAGCTTTAGGATTGCCATAGCTGCTAAGGAAATCAGCAAAAAAAAATATTTAACACTCGGCTCGGCATTAAAAAATAAATTCACTTATCTCCCTAAAAATATGAAATAATTGTCTTCTACTATACTTACCAAACCTTCCTTTTACATGAACATCCGCATCGGCAATGGCTACGACATTCACTGCTTAGTTCCCGATCGCCCTCTCATCCTAGGCGGTGTCAATATTCCTCACGAATTAGGATTACTCGGCCACAGCGACGCCGACGTACTTACTCACGCTATCATGGATGCTATGCTCGGAGCTCTCAGCTTAGGAGATATCGGTCTTTATTTCCCGCCAACTGACCCGAAATGGAAGGGTGCGGATAGTCTCGTATTGCTGGCACAAGTCAATCAGTTAATATTAGATAAAGGCTGGGAAATCGGCAATATTGATTCGGTGGTAGTGGCAGAACGTCCAAAGCTGAAACCGCATATTGAGCAAATGCGCGATCGGCTTTCTGCTGTCCTACAATTAAAACCTGACCAAATCGGCATCAAAGCTACTACCAACGAAAAGTTAGGCCCGGTGGGGAGAGAAGAAGGAATTGCAGCCTATGCTGTAGTTTTGTTGGGCAAAAAATAGAACTCTAGAATCTCTAATTGACTGTAAAGTTAATCTCAAATCCAACATCGCTAGGAAGCCTGAAATCATGGACACTGACACTTGGGAGTTACAATTACCCGTAGACGCGGATGTGATCGCGTTGGATAAGGACGATAACATAGTCGTGCTAATCGAGGTTAAAATTATTCAAGCTCAAGAAACAGCCGCGAAACAGAAAATTATCGCTCGCGCGATCGATTGGCTGAAAGCTGTGTTAGCTAAGCTATCTGAAAAAAACGCGATCGTTCCCTATGCTATGTTTGTTGACGCGGAACAAATTTTGATTTTTAAATGGGACGGAAAAAATTTATCGGAGCCTGTTTGCACTCTCAATACTGGTGAAATATGTCGCTATTATCTCCCTACATTTGGCAGTAAATGGATATTTGAAGATACCATTGAGACGCTCATCCAATCGTGGCTGCATGACTTAGATTATCATTGGAAATCAGAAATTCCGCCAGCATCGGAACAAATAGCAGCCATCGGTTTGCTGCCGTTACTAGCAGGTGGAACAACAAAATCAGGAGTGGAATTAGGTGGCAATCGTATATATCGAGACCAACTTTTTGATGAGTATTGCTACAGGGCGTGAGGCTGAAGCAATTATGTTGCTGCGGGATTTGTCCTCATCAGTTCAGTTGGTCATACCCAGCATTTGTTACATGGAGGCTTTGTCAGCTTTAGAGGATGAGTTGAAGCGACAAAACTCTTTTGGGCAACAGCTAAGCCGCCAAATTAGCGAAACAAAGCGAGATGTGACATCCGAACACGCCGCATCTCTATCTTTTCACTTAGAAGAGTCATTCATTTTCTCTCGCTATCGAGTAGGTGAAATTAAATCGCGCTTGCGAGAAGCGATAAGTCTGATGTCGCGAAATGCAGAAATGATTGTATTAAATACAGAGAGGATCGAAGCAAGCTTAAACGAAACTTTGATAGAAAAAGATCCAACCGACAATTTAATTTTACACTGTATCCTGAGTCATGCCCGCTTGCACCCCACAGAAACCAAAGCATTTCTAAGTGGCAACATCAAAGAATTTCGCCAACTTCCCGAAGTTCAAGATGCTTTGCAACAGGCTGGAGTGGAAAAGTATTTTTCGCGCACTGAAGACTTTCTTGGTTGGTTACAATCTCAGTCATAGTTGCACGCAGATGGTAAACTAAAAAATTATGAAAATTTCTATGATGCTACATTCAAGACTGCGCTGGCTGGCGATTTTACTGGCGGCAATTGCCACTATAACTCTGTCTGCGTGCACTCCAGCCCGATCGAACTTAGTAAACAGACTCATCGTTCCCACCCCCAGCGGCCCGGCCACCTTCAACTCCCCGTTAAATCAGTCGGCCTACGACATTTTTGGCTATATTTACGATGGACTAATTAACCAAAATGGGTTAACATCAGATTTAGAACCCGGTTTAGCCCAGTCCTGGGAAGTTTCTAAAGATGGCAAAAAGATTGTCTTCACCCTGCGAGAGGGTTTGAAATGGTCGGACGGCGAACCGATGACTACTGATGACATTATCTTCAGCTATGAAAAGATTTATTTCAATGACAAAATTCCTAGCGGTTTGAAAGATAATCTGAGGGTTGGCATGAGTCGCGAATTCCCAAAAGTTAAAAAAATTGACAGTCGCCGCGTTGAATTTTCCGTTGCAGAACCCTTTGCTCCATTTATTAGATATGCTGGGGGAATCCCAATTTTACCAGCTCATATTTTACAGGAAGCTGTCGAAAATACAGATGCCGACGGCAACCCTAAATACCTGACTACTTGGGGCACGGATACTGATCCTAAAAAAATTGTCGGCAACGGTCAATACCGAATGCTGAGTTATACTCCTAATCAGCGCGTTGTTTTGGAACGAAATCCGTATTTTTGGCGTAAAGATGCAGAGGGAAATCCTCAACCTTACATCCAGCAAATTGTTTGGCAAATTATCGAAAATACTGATAATCAACTGCTGAATTTTCGCTCTGGCGATTTGGATACTCTGAACGTGGAGCCGGAAGTGTTTCCGCTGCTGAAACGGGAGGAAAATCGCGGCAAATATACGGTCTTCAACGGCGGCCCGGATACTGGCAGCGTCTTTGTGTGTTTCAATCTGAATAAGGGGCGCAATGCTCAAAATCAGCCGTTTGTAGACCCAATTAAGTCTCGGTGGTTCGCGACTAAGGAATTTCGGCAGGCGATCGCCTACGGCATCAACCGATCCGCCATGACTAACAATATTTATCGCGGACTTGGCGCGCCGTTACATTCCCCAATTCCGGCGCAAAGCCCGTTCTACCTGTCCCCAGAACAGGGATTGAAAACTTACAGTTACGATCGGGAAAAAGCGAAAGAGTTACTGTTAAGTGCTGGTTTCAAGTATAATAGTAACGGCGAATTGTTGGATGCTGAAGGCAACAAGGTGCGATTTACTTTGTTGATGGCCGCAGGTAAAAAAGTTCGGGAACAAATGGCAACGCAAATTAAGCAAGACTTGGGCAAACTGGGGATGCAAATTGATACGCAGTTCCTGAGTTTTAACACTTATGTGGAAAAGCTGCGATTGACGCGGAATTGGGATACTTACCTCGGCGGTTTTACGGGAGGTACTGAACCGCACAGCGGCTACAATATTTGGTCTGTTAACGGCACGCTGCACAGTTTCAACCAGGGCCCGCAAGCCGGAGAACCGCCGATTAAGGGTTGGGAAGTGTACGACTGGGAGCAGAAAATCGATGACCTTTACGTCAAAGCTTCCCAGGAGCTTGATGAGGCGAAGCGCAAGGAAATTTATGGGGAGACGCAGCGGATTATAGCCGAAGAAGTGCCGTTTATCTATATGGTGAATCCGCTGACTTTTGAGGCGGTGCGCGATCGCGTTTCGGGAATTCGCTACAGTGCCCTCGGCGGTGCTTTCTGGAATTTGTACGAACTGAAAATTGCCCAATAGTCAGCAGTCAGCAGTCATTAGTCATTAGTCATTAGTCATTAGTCATTAGTCAGCAGTCATTAGTCATTAGTCATTAGTCATTAGTTAGCAGTCATTAGTTATTAGTTTATGGAACCTAAAATTTTACAGAAGTTACTCGAATCTGTCGCTGCCGGCGATGTTAGTCCGATCGCAGCTTTGGATAAATTAAAGCATTTTGACTTTGAACAAGTCGGCGATTTTGCCAAAATTGACCACCACCGCACTTTAAGAACGGGTTTTCCTGAAGTAATTTGGGGCCCAGGGAAAACGCCTGACCAAATTGTTGAAATTATCGAGGCGATGCGCGGGCGAAATTCTGCCGTGATGGCGACGCGAATCGAACCGGAAGTTTTCGAGCAATTGCAACAAAAAATACCCGATTTGTGCTACTACCAAAAGGCTCGAATTTGTGCAATTTCTCCTAATTCCCCAACTCCGCAGCATCCGGGTACTGTGACTATTATCAGTGCGGGAACGGCGGATTTGCCTGTAGCGGAAGAGGCGGCAATTACTGCGGAACTTTGCGGTTTTCAGGTGCGACGTTTGTGGGATGTCGGAGTTGCCGGCATTCACCGCTTGCTGAGCAACCGGCACGTGATTGCTGATGCTGATGTGTTGATTGCGGTTGCGGGTATGGAAGGTGCTTTGGCGAGTGTGGTTGCGGGGCTGGCAGATTGTCCGGTGATTGCTGTGCCGACGAGTGTAGGTTACGGCGCGAGTTTTGGCGGGATTGCTCCTCTTTTAACTATGCTCAATTCTTGTGCGGCTGGTGTGGGTGTGGTGAATATTGATAATGGATTTGGGGCGGCGATTTTGGCTTGTCAAATTCTCAGAAGTGCTGGCAGAGTGGGGAAAATGAAAGAGGAGGAGAATGGGAGAGAGGGGGGATAGTTCCAAGCCCCCTCTATCAGATAAGACTAAGGCCAACTGTCACAGGACGATCGATTTTTAGGGTGCATCTTGCACCATTCTCAAGAACAGGCAAGATGCCTGTTCCACAAAGAGTGAGTTTTCTTGTGGGGAGTAGGGGTTGGGCAGGAGAGCCCGCGCAAGATGCCTGTTCCACAAAGAGTGAGTTTTCTTGTGGGGAGTAGGGGTTGGGCAGGAGAGCCCGCCCGTAAAAAACCTAATTGAAAATGGTGCAACATCTCAGGTGCGTCAGACTCCGTTATTGAAATATTCTTGAAGATTTCGGGTAGTAGAGCACCTTACTATATATGCCACTGGCGTCCAGGACTGCCAGACTCGGCGGTTGAAACCATGTCTAAACTTGCCTCTCGTCCCAGCAGAGGGCGACTAAAAAATACAGGAGGTATTATTAAAGCCGGGTTTGATATTACTTGCTGCCCAGCCAAATGGGATAAGCAGAAGAATCCTCAGCTTTTAACTTTTGCGCCTGATAACTCTTGCTAGTCCAAGTAGCAACTGTTTGCAGGCTTTCTGTCAAAGAACTTTCGCTGCCAAACGTTTCAAATCCCAAAGTCCACCACGCGCTGCCGTTAATGTTCAACTGAGTAAGTTCCACGGTGCAGCCTTCAGGAATTGGGGCTTCTACTGGCACTGACCTTACCGCACCCGACTCCGAAACTTGATAAAGACGCTGCGCTCGCTTTTTCTTGACTGCCACCCACTTTCCTGTCGCTATAATATCCGCCGGTATCGGCGCCATCGTGTCCGCACAAACCCACTTCAGCCACTTTTCGGCTTTGCCTTCCCAGCGGTTGCCGAACTGCATCATCCCCAACTCTCCCTGACGCCACTTTACCTCCAAGGTTTTCCCGCGTAGCTTCACTCCCAAGTAGTCGCAGCTTGGTACTAGCAAATATATGTCTTCCCGCTCTTCAGGAGGCGAAAGATACCCGCCGAGACTCTCGCTTCCAAACCATTGATTGATTGATTTTGGCAGTGCACCGCTATAAAACCACCGCATTTCCAGACTGGCCCGCATAAATTTTTCCTCCGTTCCACAATTTTCGTCAAACCCAGACTGGATTTGCCATACACCATCGACTTTTGTGCCTCTCCACTCTATCCTCCCCCCTCTGGGGCCCAGAGTCTACCCACAGTCATACCATTGTTAGATTTTAGATTTTAGATTTTAGATTTGGGAAAGACTTACTATATAAGGGTTTAGAGCTTGCCTACAGTTGCATTTTTTTTATAAACTGGTGTCAGATCGGGGTATTTAAAAAAAATTTCTCACAATCCTTTACATATCTTCACAAGTCTGTTACATTTAGTTACAGTACACTAAAAACCATTTAGGAAAAAAAACATGAGTAACAGAGGCTTAATGCTGGACGACCAAGGCAAAATGAACAATTTTGCGATCGAGCCGCAAGTATACGTCGATGACGAACCCCGCACCGGCTTTACCCCCTACGCCGAACGCTTAAACGGCCGCCTTGCCATGATTGGCTTTGTTTCTCTCTTGGCTTTAGAAGTTTCGACCAAGCACGGGCTGATTAGCTGGCTGACTCACCTGTAATGATTTTGTTAACAATTAAACTATACGGCTATGGATCGCTGGCGTTACATAAACAGCGATTCATAGCTTAACTATTTTTAGGGCCAAGGTTTGGTGAGACAATTAAAATTAAATATTTTTGTTTTACTCTACCCGTAAAAAGAATGCTCAAACGAATTGCGGCAATACTTCTGGTGGTTCTAAGCCTCACCTTGACCGGTTGTGTGTCTAAAGTCACCGGGCTCAAAAGCTACGTTGATACTGGCGACGGCTATCAATTTCTCTATCCTAACGGCTGGCTGCCGATCGCGGTTTCTAACGGGCCCGATGTGGTGCTCCGCGATTTGATTCAGCAAACCGAGAACGTCAGCGTGGTAATCAGTCCAGTCGCGAAGGACAAAACTCTGGCGGATTTGGGAACGCCGACGGATGTGGGATACAAGCTCAGCAAAAGTGCGATCGCCCCGGCTGATTCGGGCCGCGAAGCTGAATTAGTCAATGCAGAAGCTCGTGAATCGCGATCGAAAAACTATTACATTTTAGAATACGCCGTTAAGTTGCCAAACCAAGAACGCCACAACTTAGCGAGTGTAGCAGTCAGCCGCGGCAAACTTTTTACGCTTAACGTTTCCACTACCGAAGAACGCTGGCCCAAGGTAAAAGAAGCTTTTGAGAAAGTTGTTAAATCTTTCTCTGTTTATTAGGGCATGGGGCATGGGGCATGGGGCATGGGTTAGTTGCCAACTGACAACTGACAACTGTCAACTGACAACTGACAACTGTCAACTGTCAACTGTCAACTGTCAACTGTCAACTGTCAACTGACTTCTTAACTTATGAAGATTCCCACTTTTGTATTAGCTTCAGCTTCTCCTGCACGCCGCCGCCTGCTAGAAAATGCCGGCATTCAAGCTGTGATTTGCCCCAGCGACTTTGATGAAGGGCAAATACAAATGAAAGATGCCACTAATTTAGTGCAGGTGTTAGCAGAGGGAAAAGCTGAGGCTGTAGCTAAGTTTTTACTGGCTAATTCTCACCCCCAAATCCCCAATCCCAAAGCGTGTTTGGTGTTGGGATGCGATTCAATTTTGCTCATAGATGGCGAAATTCACGGCAAACCCAAGGATGCGGAAGAAGCAATCTCGCGCTGGCAGAAAATGCGCGGTAAGGTGGGCGAATTGTATACGGGTCATGCTTTAATTGATACTAGATTCGATGACTTTGATGAGGCAAGGTCGCGATCGGTCATTCGCTATCAAGTTACAAAAGTTCATTTTGCGGAAGTTACCTCGCGCCAAATTGCGGCTTACGTCGCTACCGGAGAACCCTTGCAATGTGCAGGCTGTTTTGCACTGGAAGGTAAAGGTGGCTTATTTGTCGAAAAAATCGAAGGATGTCACACAAATGTGATCGGTTTGAGCTTACCTCTGCTGCGGCAAATGCTCACCGCAATGGGATATGATGTGGCGGATTTCTGGCAATCTTAAAGATTAGACACCTCCAACAAACAAATTACCCGGCTTATGCACATCGGGTTGGCGGGCGAGACGCCCACCCCACAAGAAAGTTTGTTTTGTGGGGTGGGCGTCTCGCCCGCCCTTGAGTTTATATTTTGGAGATGTCTATTGTAGGGTGCGGATTATCCAAGGCCGATCGTCCCCTCCGATACAGATATAAACTGAAGTTGATCCGGCGAAACATCCTTCACCAAACCCAAGATATTGCCGGTGCTAGCTTCCCGAATCACCGTCGCCTTAGTATTTAACACTCTAAAATCAGCAGTGCGAGGAATTCCCGGAGGAAAAGGCCCGCTGCTGTCATAATCTCTGGCATCACCAATTGTTAAAAACCTTTCGCTCAAAGCAATATCATTTCGCGTCAGTCCTCCCGCCAATCCAATTACATCACCTTCAGCCGGATTGTAATCGAGAATAAAATCGGCAGGCACTTCATCTACATCAAAATTGCCACTAGGAGGCGGTTGAAGCGAACCAATTTCCCCCGAAGCTGCTCCCACTTCTGTGCGGAGAACAAACAAATCTGCGCCTTCACTTCCCCAAAGTCTATCAATTCCAGCATCACCGATTAGAGTATCATTTCCACTATCTCCTACTAAAGCATCATTCCCTTTACCGCCCCGAATAAAGTCATTGGCCGTGCCTCCATATACGTAGTCATCACCTTGATCTCCGCTGACAAAATCGCTGCCACATTCTCCATAAAGAATGTCAAAATCTTGGCCGCCACGAATAGTATCGCTGCCACAACCCCCGATTAAAGTATCTGTGCCGCTGTTACCGTTCATCAGTTCCGCACCACCGGAACCTCTGACAAAATCGTTACCAGCTAAGGCCCGCAAACCTCCGGGAGTATTACGCAGAATTCCATTTGCTAATTGAACTGCGTCGTCATTGGGAGTTAAGTCAAAAAAGTTGGGGTCGCTGGCTGGATTTGGCAAGGGCCCTGTGAGTAATTTGGTGTTTGGGGGATCAGCAATAATAGGGTCGAAATTTTCAGCTAATGCTCTAATTTCTCCGAGATTTGTTTCTAACATCCTAAGTTTCTCCTTTTTTGATTGACTTTGTTGACATTATGATTTTAACAAAGGTTCCAATTAAGAAATCTGCGGGAATCTGGGGTTAAAACAATCAAATTACTGTCAAACTTGCCGGAAACCTTTATTCAACAAGCCTAGCTTATTGACACCCATATGCTCGTCCAAATCCGCAAATATTTTGAACTGTGCACCAATAATTCTGGGGATCGCGTACTCTATTACCCGTCAGCAGTCAGCGTGGGAAAACCCAGAGACTGCTAATTGTCATGAAACCTTGAATTAAGTCCGGAATAATTAATATGCTAGACACTGCGATCGAATCTATTCAAGCCAGAGAAATCCTCGACTCCCGTGGCCGCCCCACCATTGAAGCTGAAGTTTACCTAGCCAACGGTGTTGTCGGACTCGCCCAAGTCCCCAGCGGCGCGTCTACAGGCTCTTTTGAAGCCCACGAACTCCGCGACGACGACAAAAGCCGTTATGGTGGCAAAGGAGTCCTAAAAGCCGTCGCTAACGTCGAACACAAAATTGCCCCCGCTTTGGCTAATCTAGATGCGATCGACCAAGCCCTGGTAGACAAAACCATGATTGACTTGGACGGTTCCCCGAACAAATCCAACCTCGGCGCAAATGCCATTCTCGGAGTCTCCTTAGCCACAGCAAAGGCGGCCGCCGAGACTTTAGGACTCCCCCTTTACCGCTACTTGGGCGGGCCCTTGGCGAACGTTTTGCCCGTGCCTTTGATGAACGTGATCAACGGGGGTTCTCACGCTAACAATAATGTGGACATTCAAGAATTTATGATTGTCCCTGTGGGTGCGCCTTCTTTTAAAGAAGCTTTACGCTGGGGTGCAGAGGTATTTGAATCCTTGAGTAAAGTCTTAAAAGCTGAGGGTTTGCTGACTGGTGTGGGTGATGAAGGCGGTTTTGCGCCTAATCTTAAATCCAATCAAGCCGCTTTGGATTTGTTGATTGCAGCTATTGAAAAAGCTGGCTACAAACCGGGTGAACAAGTTGCTTTGGCTTTGGATGTTGCTGCTAGCGAATTTTACAAAGATGGGCAGTACACTTACGACGGTGTGGCTCATTCGCCTGCCGAATTAATTGATTATTTGGATGGTTTGGCCAGTCAATATCCGATTGTTTCCATTGAAGATGGTTTGCATGAAGACGATTGGGACAGTTGGGTAGCGCTGACGCAGAAAATGGGCAGCAAAGTTCAGTTGGTTGGTGACGATTTGTTTGTTACTAATCGCACGCGGCTGCAAAAAGGAATTGATTTGAAAGCTAGCAATTCGATTTTGATTAAGCTGAATCAAATTGGTTCTTTGACAGAGACTTTGGATACGATCGACCTGGGCAAACGGAACAGCTATCGATCGATCATCAGCCACCGTTCCGGTGAAACTGAAGATACCACCATTGCCGATTTAGCCGTAGCGACTCGCGCGGGCCAAATCAAGACTGGTTCTTTGTGTCGCAGCGAACGAGTTGCCAAATACAACCGTTTGTTACGGATTGAGGATGAATTGGGCGATCGGGCAATTTATGCTGGGTCGATCGGTTACGGGCCAAAATAACACTTGGTAATCGGGCATCGGGCATCGGGCATCGGGCATCGGGAATTGGGCATCGGGAATTGGGCATCGGGCATCGGGCATCGGGAATTGGGCATCGGCAATTTACATCCTGTAGAGGCGGGTTTTACCAGAAATAATTGCCTAAAACCAACAATCTCGTAAACCCGCCCCACCCATTACCGATTACCAATTACCTGTTTGCCCCATGCCCCATGCCCCATGCCCAATAATTAAGGATAGAAACCCAATTGTGGCAAACCCAAAGTTTCTTCCCAGCCCATCATCAAGTTCATGCACTGGATGCCTTGGCCGGCTTGTCCCTTAATTAAATTGTCGATCGCCGACAGCACAATTACCCTGTCAGTACGCGGATCGACTTCGATGCCGATAAAACAAAGATTCGTACCGCAAGCCCATTTTGTTTGCGGATAAACCCCAGCCGGTAACACTTTTACCCAAGGACAATTGCGGTAAAAAGCGCTGAAAATCGTGATTAAATCTTCCCGCACCAAACCCGGATCGCGCAAAGTTGCGTAAACAGTCGCCAGAATTCCCCGCACCATCGGAATTAGGTGGGGAGTAAACTGAACTTTAATATCGTGTCCCGCTAAATCGCTGCAAATTTGCTCGATTTCTGGCGTGTGGCGGTGGCGCCCAACGCCGTAAGCGCCCAGAGAACCCTCTGCTTCAGCCAACAAGAGATTAACTTCGGCTTTGCGGCCCCCTCCCGAAGCACCGGATTTGGCGTCGATAATTGCTGTTTCTGGCACAATGAGGCCTTGTTTGAGCAAAGGTGCCAGGGCTAACAAACTAGCAGTGACGTAGCAGCCCGCACAGCCTACTAACTGAGCGTCTTTAATTCGATCGCGATACAATTCTGGCAAACCGTAAACCGCCGTTGCAGCTAAAGCAGAGTCCGATCGATCGCCGCCGTACCAAGCTTTGTAAGTTTCCAGATTTTCAAATCTGTAGTCAGCCGACAAATCCAAGACTTTGCAGCCTTTTTCTATCAGCGTCGGTGCCATTTTGCAAGCTAAACCGTTCGGCAGCGACAGAAACACAACTTCGCATTTTGCCGCTATTTTGTCTAGGTCGATCGCCTCGACTGTCAAATCAATGCAGTTAGTCAGGTGCGGATAAAGGCTGGAATAAGGTTTTCCTGCACTGCTATCCCCGCCCAAATAAACTACTTCAGCCGCCGGGTGGTCCGCCAGCAGTCGCACAAGTTGCACGCCGCCGTACCCTGAAGCGCCGATAATTCCTACAGGCACACGTCCAACATCTCCCATTTTCCTTTATCCCCTCAGCCGTTGAAGTCAAAAACGCTTGAACTTTTGCTGCATTGTAGTACCAAACGCCAACTTTGGTGGCAAAGAATTGTGTTGTTTTTTTTTTGAGGTGCATTTTTGTTAATTTTCGGCTGTTTGACCGATCGCCAAAACCCTAAAATTAACAAACGGATGTGCGATCGTGCTATAAAAAAACTTACCTTAACCCCTCCACAAACCGGAGATTAACATTTTTCGCTCGAAGCTCGAATCTCGAAGCTCAACATCCATCCGTTAAATCTGTTAAATCTTGTACACGGCTTTGTTGCCGAACGAACAATGGGCATAGTTGTAGAGTGTTGATAGAAATTGCACAGCTAAAGGCTGAAAGTATTGATAAATGGTAAGTATATGATAGTTGTAGAAAACGTATCAAAACAGTTTGGCAGTTTCCAAGCACTCGATCGAGTCAGCTTAGAAATCGAATCCGGTTCCCTAGTCGCATTGCTGGGCCCGTCTGGTTCCGGCAAATCCACCCTGCTGCGACTGATTGCCGGTTTAGAAATGCCCGACTCTGGCAAAATCTGGCTGACAGGCCAAGATGCGACCAATACTAGCGTCCAAGACCGCAAAATTGGGTTCGTGTTTCAGCACTACGCGCTATTCAAGCACATGACAGTGCGAAAAAACATCGCTTTCGGGATGGAAATTCAGAAAACACCGCCCGCGAAAGTCAAATCGCGGGTAGAAGAATTGTTGAATTTAGTGCAATTGGCAGGATTGGGCGATAGATACCCGTCGCAACTTTCAGGAGGCCAGCGGCAGCGGGTGGCCCTCGCCAGAGCCCTGGCTGTGGAACCGAAAGTGTTATTGCTAGACGAACCTTTTGGAGCTCTCGATGCCAAAGTTCGCAAAGATTTGCGTGCTTGGTTGCGGCGACTGCACGACGAAGTTCACGTTACCACAGTCTTTGTGACGCACGATCAAGAAGAAGCGATGGAAGTTGCCGATCGAATTACAGTAATGAATAAAGGTAAAATCGAACAAGTAGGCACACCCGCAGAAATTTACGACAATCCCGCTAGTGCTTTCGTAATGAGTTTTATCGGTCCAGTCAATGTATTGCCCAGCAGTTCGAGGATGTTTCAAGACAACGGCTTTGACTCAGCCAACCCAGAGATTTTCTTGCGCCCTCACGACGTAGTAATTGAAACTACAGAAAATAGTGCAACAGTGCCTGCAAGAATCAGTCGCTTGATTCATTTGGGATGGGAAATTCAGGTAGAATTAACCTTAGATGATGGTCAAGTAGTAAACGCTAATTTGACGAGAGAAAGATTCGATAGCTTGCACTTGCAGCCCCAGCAAAGAGTGTTCGTAAAGCCGAAAGATGCCAAGTCCTTTCCACTTTTTTATTCAATCTGATACCAAGTCTGAAAACTAGAGATAAATTTAGATTGGATACGACATTTCAAGGGACACGGCGTCGTGCCGTGTCCCTAAGCTTTTATACTAACAACTGTCCGCTGACTACTGCGCGCTGAGTTAGTCTTTGATTTTGCTGACAGCTTTTTTGACTTGTTGCTCAAAGGATGTAGCTTGTGTATTGGAAGGATTTTTCATTTTTTCAATGTCAGCGTCTCCCTGAACTTCGTTGGGCCCTTTGCTGGCTTTTTCTTGAGTTTCTTCCAAGGACATCGGTTTTTTCAGGACAACTTCTTGAGATTCTTTTTCGATACCCAAAAGTTGGTCTTCACCTTTGGTGGGGCTGCTGGTAATGGCAAAAGCCGGGAAAGCATTAGACACAAACATCAAGGCACAAAAACAAACAGCTATTAAAGTGCGAACTAAACGCTTGGCAGGGAAGTTAAAGCTGATAAAAGACATACACAATTTCTCCGTTTTTACAAATTTTAATTGCTGAGATTGTTAACAGGCTGAAGCTCACTCAAATTCTGCACAATCTTTTACTCAAGTTTGATAAAAGCAACCGTTGCTTTTTTTCAAATTGAGCTAACATATAATATTTAGCTGAAAAAGCTGGTATTTGAAATCCTTCTCAGGGAATATTTCTAGATGACGGGCGTGGGTCGCCCCAAGACATTTATGTAGAAGGCACTTGGGGAGAATCAAAAAAATTCTCTATAAGTGCCTTCGGATGCGCCTCACATAGCGGTATAAATCTCAGTAACTGGTTTGATCGTGGCGTGGCGGCGGGTTTATTTAGCGTGTTTGCATTGTGAGAGGGCGCTTGAGTGAACCCGCAGATCGATTAGTTGAAAATGTTGCAAGATATTAAGACGCCCCCGACTCTCCACTGACTAATGACTAATGACTAATGACTAATGACTAATGGCTGCTGCTGTCGCACGGGAACTTGACATTTTGCTAGATAAGTTTTAATTTCTCCTACACTGAGTTGCCCGTAATGCAGCAGGGAAGCCAGCAGTGCAGCTTCTGCTTTGCCCTCAGTCACGGCTTCGTAGATGTGGTGACAGTTGCCGGCGCCGCCGGAAGCAATGACGGGAATTTCGACAATTTCGGCAATGCTTCGGGTTAATGCCAAATCGTAACCGGCTTGAGTGCCGTCCGAGTCCATGCTTGTCACCAGAATTTCGCCGGCGCCGCGCTGTTCGGCTTCTTTGGCCCAGGCGATCGCATCTTTGCCGGTATTTTCTCGCCCTCCGCGCACGTACACGTCCCAACCAGGATTATCTGCGTCTTGCCGTTTGCGAGCGTCGATCGCCACTACAATGCACTGATTACCAAATCGATCGCTCGCTTTGTCAATTAAACTCGGATCGCGCACCGCCGCCGAATTAATACTCACCTTATCCGCGCCCGCCCTCAACAAACTTTTAATGGTGTCTAAGGATTGGATGCCGCCGCCCACCGTCAAAGGGATAAATACTCGATCGGCCGTGCGGTACACCACATCGATCATAATATTCCGGTCTTCGTGAGTCGCCGTAATGTCCAGAAACACCAACTCATCAGCACCCGCATCATTGTAAACCTGAGCCATTTCTACTGGATCGCCAGCATCCTGAAGATTGACAAAATTGACACCTTTGACCACGCGACCGGCTTTCACATCCAGACAAGGTAAAATTCTTTTCGACAACATACAATTCTCTTCCAATTTAACTTACTCGGCGGGAAGTCCCCCGCTATAACTGTACTCATCTTAGCGGTGGAATGAAAGCCAGGGTTATTTTTTGCCGTCCTGTTTGCGGTCTTGACTCCTAGCTGGAAAACGAGTTAGACAGGCAAGAAATAACCAATCTCTCAGCTATCACAAGACGGTAACAATAAATAAAATTCGTTTTAAAAATTTGATAAATCATCATAAATGTCGCAACGATTGCCACAACCAAGCCGTCAATCGATTTTAGATTTTAGATTTTAGATTTTAGATTTTAGAATTGAAGCATTAACCCCACGGAGAAATTCGGGGGGCAAGTTTCATCGGATACAGATTTTTTATTTCTGGGTCCTGAGTCTGCTTTCGGAATGAATCCGGGGGCTTGTATCCTGGATGCTTTCGGTCAAAAGCGAGATATAGGCCATTTAGCAGCTTACTCTAGCATAGAGGATTTTTACTCTTAGTGGTTCCCTCGGCTCCTTACCACCACTTAATCTCAGAACAACAGAACTTAATCAGTCCGATTCGGGGTCTGCTAAAAAATTATTAATATTATTCAAAACGTTTCTGCTGGAATAAACTTTGACACGCCACAGCTTCTTGCTGTTTTGCCCGATTTCTTAAAAATCGCTGCTCGTCATAAGAATGGCGATGTAAAATAGGCACTTTTCTAAAAATTGTTTTTTACAGTGCAATTATGAACACTGGTTTTACTTTGGGAGTATCACTTCTGCAGGCAGTATAAGAGTAAAAGTAGAACCCTTACCCACCTCGCTTTCAACCAACGTATCTCCACCCATAATCCGAGACAAATTTCTAGTAATTGCTAACCCTAATCCAGTCCCCCCATACTCTCGTGTAGTTGAAGGATCAGCCTGGGTGAATGGTTGAAACAGTTTTTCCATTCGTTCTGGAGCTATGCCAACGCCAGTATCACTTATCTTAAATAAAATATAGGGAATGGCTGATTTCTGTTCTTCTCCATCGGCTATTCCAGATTTTCTATATCTTTTTTCTACCTTAATAGTAATTATGCCTTTTTTTGTAAATTTGCTAGCGTTACTAAGCAGATTAAATAAGCTCTGACGTACCTTAGTTAAGTCGGTTTTCATATCTCCCAAATTCGGTTCACAGTTAACTACCAATACATTAGCATTCTTCTCCACCAGTGGCTTAATCATGGTGATGACTTCCCTAATTAAATCTGAGATATCAACGGTTTCTAAGTAAATTTCAACCTTCCCCGATTCAATTTTCGACAAGTCAAGAATGTCGTTAATTAGTCCAAGTAAATGTGTGCCTGCACCGTTGATTTTTTTCAGGTCAGGGATAAAAAATTTTTGATCTAAATCTTCGGCTTCTTCTTGCAACATTTCGCTATAGCCAATAATCGCATTGAGAGGGGTGCGGAGCTCATGGCTCATGTTAGCGAGAAACTGGCTTTTGGCAATGTTGGCTGCTTCGGCTGCTTCTTTAGCTGCTAATAATTCTACAGTGCGTAATTCCACTTTTTCTTCTAGCAGTTGCTTCTGTTGTTCTAGTTTTTTAGTTAGATGATATAATTTTAAATGAATTCTAATCCTCGCTAAAACTTCTTCACTTTGGAAAGGCTTAGAAATATAATCTACGGCTCCTACAGATAATCCATTGACTTTATTATGTGAATCCGATAAAGCACTTAAAAAAATTATGGGAATTTCGCAGGTTAAGGGATTGGCTTTCAATCGCCGGCAAGTCTCAAAGCCATCAATACCGGGCGGCATCATTATATCTAATAAAATTAGTTCGGGCGGATGATATTCTACTTGTTCAATCGCAGTTTCACCATCAAGAGCAACGGAAACTTGATAACCCACGTCGGTCAATATGTGGGCTAGAACTTCTAGGTTATTGGGATTATCATCTACAATCAAAATAGATTGATTTTCTGAGTTTTCAGTCATACATAACTTACTGGGGATGGGATACATAAATTTACAACTTTTTTGGGGCTAGGGAGTATTTAGGTATTGCTCTATGTAAGTTCGCACCTGTTTTAGCTTGAAAGCTTTAGCAAATTCGCGCAGATGTTGAATAAAAGGGATAAACTGCTTGTCTATCAGTTCAATCCTCGTCAACTCTTGTAGTAAATCGTTAATCAATCCCTTACGACTAAGATTATACAATATTAGCAAGTCCTCATGCGAAGGTGGCACAATCTCAACCACTTCTTTGGTCAATTCTCTTGTGCTTGGCGGTTGTAATTTCTCTTCATAGATCCATTCTAATTTCAGGAGGGATTTGATCGTATTTAACAGGCTATGAGCTTCGATAGGTTTGGGCAAAAATTCATTAGCTCCAATCTCTATACTTTTTTGCAGATCGGACTCGAATACACTGGCTGAAGACACGATCACTGATAAATTAGCAAATGATGGTAATTTTCGCAAAGTTTTAACCATTTCATAGCCATCCATAATCGGCATAACAATATCAGTAATCACCAGATTTGGTTGAACCTCAGCAATTTTATCAAGTCCTTCCTGGCCATTTTCAGCCTCATAAAGTATAAATCCAATAGGGCTGAGTAAATTGACAATAACAGAACGGTTTTCCCAACGGTCATCTACTACTAGAACTTTGGGCTTATCGCCCTTAAAACCAATAATAACGCCCTGCTCAGAAGTTTTAGAATTTTTTGCCCATTCCTTAGCTTCGGGTAAATCTATCTCAAACCAGAAAACACTACCTTTGCCTAATTCACTTTCAACTTCCAAGGTACTGCCCATCATATCAACAATGTTTTTGCTGATAGCTAATCCTAGTCCAGTCCCTTCTGATTGCTTCTTCATATTACCAGACTGCTCAAAGGGCAAAAAGATATTTTTAACATGATCGCTCGCTATCCCAATTCCAGTATCTTCCACTTGAAACATAATTCGATATAAAGGTCGTTCCCTGACCTCATCTTCCAAGAGTTTTGATTTAATTATAAATTGCACGCTACCTTGAGCCGTAAACTTAATAGCATTGCCTAATAAGTTAATCAATACCTGTCGCAAGCGTTTTTCATCCGCAAAAATGCCAACTGGGAGTTGACCTTCGATGGTATAGATAAAATCAATTCCCTTTTGATTTGCCTTAATTCGACAAATTTCAACGACTGCTTGTAAAAAAGCGGGAAAATGAAAATCTGTAGCATATATTTCCATTTTTCGGGCCTCGATTTTAGAAAAATCAAGGATATCGTTAATCAGAGTCAGTAGGTGAGAGCCACATTGGTTAATAATATTAATTCCTTTTTGATCTGACTCAACTATGTGTTTCGATCGCTGGAGAATTTGGGCATATCCTAAGATACCATTGAGAGGTGTCCGCAGTTCGTGGCTCATATTAGCCAGAAACTCGCTCTTAGCACGGTTAGCTGTATCGGCAACTTCTTTCGCTTGTTTAAGCTCTACAGTTCTATCTTCAACTCGCAGTTCCAATTCCTCATTAGTTTTCGCAAGCGCGGCAAAAGATTCGCGGACTTGCTGAGCCATTTTGTTAAATACATATCCCAAACGACCCAATTCATTTTGGCGGTTGACATTAACTTGAATATCAAGATTTCCCGCAGCAATACTCTCAGTTGCAGCGATTAATTTATTGAGGGGAGTAGAAATTTCTCGCCGTAAAATTAAGAACACAATAATAATTTCAGTCAGTAATGCACTTAGCCCTAGCACTAGAATCATGCGAGCAGTAGCTAAGGCTTCTTGGGTTAGCAGAGATTTGGGGAAAACTGTGACCAAGTACCAATTTGGCTCATCAATTCTAGTAATACCCAAGTATTCATCATAGTCAGGATTGTCAATAATCATATTTTCCTGTTTATGAGTCGTGACTAATTCATAAATTCGCCGCAGATGAGCATCTCCTGATTGGGCGATGGAGAATTGTCCATTTCCTTTTTGAATACTTTGCATAAGTTCTGGGTGAGCTACTAGCCGCCCATCGGCTCGAAAAATCATGTTGTATGTGCCTTTGAGTCCTTCATTAATAGTCCGTTTCTGCAAATCCTCTATTAAAATATCATGCCCGATTGTAGCAATATGCTTGCCATCTACATCTAATGGTGTCACACAGGATGCCATCCAAGCTACAGCTACTTGGTCGTAATAAATGCCTGTCCAGACTGTTTTGCGTTCGGGAGCGTAGATAGGGCGGGTAATTTGGAATGACTCATCATCTGTGACGCGGAACGAGTCCCTAGAAGGTGCTTTAAGCGCCCAGGGATACTGGTGCATATACATGATCATACCATTCTCAGGAATTTGCGTATAGGTGTTAGCTAAGCGATTGCGCCATGCTGGGCCATAAGCATTTATTGTTTTATAGAAAGCAACTATTCGGCGCTGCATTTCAACATCAACATTGACATTTTTTCCTAGGAAGACGCCCGCAGTTTTTTCTATTTGAAATAGTTCCGGGCGATTGCGAATTGAGCCATCTGGATATCTGACAAAGTTTTCATCGAATTCAGCTTGAGGATCGCGATTTGCTTCTGCTTTTAGTTGCTCTAATAAAGCTTGTTTGAGTAACTCATGGTTCTCTTCAGCTAATATAAATATTGCTCTCTCGCGTGTGGCTCGTAATTTTATGTATTGCTCTAACTGCGTGAGTGAATTAGCAGTAATCCGTGAGATTATTTGGAAATAGCTAATAGCTGTGGAGGCGATAACAACCATCCCCATACCCAAAGCTATCTTCAAGAGTGTTTGTTTGGTCAGCGACTCTTTGGGTCTATTTATGTTGTTGCGAGTTGGGGAGATGAGAGAGTCAGACAATTTTAAGTTCGCGAGCCAATTTCTCTTCATTATTATCCTCTACATAACCAAAAATTAAACTAGGTAAAATAACTATTATATAGCATTTTTCAATGAATTCTGTAACTTTGGGTAGGGTAATTCCCCTGTGGTTAACCCGATCGATGGGGTACGCACGGATCACTACCCTACAAGAGTGGGACAAATCATTTAGTTTTACTATATCACAAAAAACCTTGACGATGGAAATAGGATAAATAAGCCTTTAATACGGAATCATTAATGGGAGGACAGAGAATATCAGTACCGAAAAGTCCATCCTGAGTGTTGCGGTCATCAAACTTTTGACAGACAAAAGATGTTGTCTCGATAAAAGTTTTTTGGCTATTAGATATTTTTTTGACAAATAGAGAAGCCATCGGAGTTAAAGCATTATCGGGAGACATATTGAGTAGTTTTGCCTGCCACTGCGGGTAAGGAAGAGAAGGGAGGGCATAACCAAGGGTGTTAAGATTCAAGATAAGTTGGTTCATCGATAATACATGGGGGCTTAATACATGAAATGTCTTGTTAAGAGACTCGGGTTGATGCGATAAATACCGAATCGCCTGAACTATATAATCTACAGGAGCGAGACTCATCTTGATATCTAATTCAGGGCCATACCCTAATTGAATCAAGCCCTTGATTATCAAACAAATCGTATTACTGAGTTGAAAAGCACCTGTTTTGCTATGACCTGTCACCATTCCCAAGCGATAGATGGAAACTGGTAAACCGCGATCGCGGGCAGCCATAACTAATTTTTCAGCCGCCCATTTACTTTGAGCATAACCATCTGAATATCCTTCAGCACTAAGTAAATCGTCTGTTTCGGCAATTAATTTCATACCCTCATAGTTCGACGATTGAAAGATATCCAGAGTAGAAATATAGTGGACAGGTGTAATTTTAGTCAGGGTGGCTAGACGCAATATCTCCTTTGTCCCGCCCACATTTGCATCCCGTAACGCACTGTAGGGATAAACCAAATTGACATAAGCACCACAGTGATAAATCACATCAATGACATCTGCTAATTCACTAAAATTGGGTGTTGACAGTCCCAAAGATGGCTGTGATAAATCTCCAACTATGGGGATAATTCTCCTACTAAATTCTTCTTCCCAAATTTCGTAATTTTGCAGAGTGCTACGCAGTCGAAAGGTCGCGGATTCCAAATTATCAGCACGAACTAAACAATAAATAGTCGCTTGGGGATTATGCAGCAACAATTCGTGCAATAGAAAAGCACCAACAAAACCCGTTGCCCCTGTCAAGAAAATGTGCTTCGGTCGAAATCTGTTAATTGTCAAGGGGTGAATAGTTTCATCTAAGACTGCATCAGCCGATAACTCAGCAATATTTGTTTCAAAAATCGCCGTAGATCCCGAAGACTGCACAGCCTCAATTACTTCAGCTAATCCAGCAATTGTCGGAGATTTGAACAGGCAATCTAAAGACAATTCGACTGGGAAAGCTTGCGATACTCGATTTAGTAATAAGGCGGCGCGTAATGAATTTCCGCCTGACTCAAAAAAGTTTTGATGGATGCCAATTTGCACTCCTAAAACATAAGTCCAAATTTCAACCAATTGTTTCTCTATTTCCGTGCGTGGAGCAACAAAATTTTCAACATTATCCAGAGTTGGTGCCGGTAGTGCCTGTCGATCTACTTTACAATTAGGTGTTAATGGCAAAGCATCCATAAAGACCACAAGCGCAGGAATCATGTACTCCGGCAATTTTTCTTTTAGCATGGCTCGGAAGCCTGCTGAACTCTGCTTTAATGCTTGTGAATTCAGCACAACATAAGCAACTAAGTAATCGTATCCCTGAGCATCATTACTAACAACCACTACCACATCCTTCACCGCAGGAATCTCGAAGCAGGCTGCTTCAATATCTTTTAATTCAATTCGGTGTCCCTGAATTTTGACTTGGTAGTCACTACGCCCAATAATGGCAATATTACCGTCTGGAAGATAACGAGCTAAGTCACCAGTTTTATAAAGACGACCGCCCGGTTCATTGTTAAAAGTATCATCAATAAACCTTTCCTCAGTTATCTCTGGACGGTTAAGATAACCTCTCGCTATTCCCATACCACCAATGTAAATCTCTCCCTCAGAGCCATCAGCAACAAGCTCAAGATTATCGTTGTGAGAATGGCGTGGATACTTGAACAGATAAATTTGAGTATTTAAAATTGGGCGACCAATTGGTATGGTTTCCTCACCAGCTTCTACCTGATGAATGGTTGACCAAATAGTTGTCTCAGTCGGCCCGTACATATTCCAAAGGGAGGAACTTCGCTCTAGTAATTGATTAGCTAAGTGTCGAGTGAGAGGTTCTCCTCCACAAAGAATTTTTAAATTGCGATCGCCTTGCCAATTAACGGCTAATAGCATTTTCCAGGTTGCAGGAGTTGCCTGCATGACTGTAGCGCCCGATTCAGTGATTGTTTTAGATAACTTGATTGGATCGATGGCGACTGCGCGACTAACAATCACAACGCGAGCACCAACTATTAATGGTAAGAAAAGTTCTAAAACAGCAATATCAAAGGATATCGTAGTTACTGCTAGTAGTACATCTCGCTCTGTCAATCCTGGTTCTTGTTTCATGGAGAGCAGAAGATTGACTACAGCACGGTGAATAATTTGCACGCCTTTTGGTTTACCCGTTGAGCCAGAGGTGTATATTGTATAGGCTAAATTATCAGGTGTGACTTCGCTTTCTAAATTATCTTGGCTGAATTGCTCAATTTCTTGCCAATCTGAATCTAAACATACCACTCGCATACCATCTCTTTTAGGTAGGGAGCTGAGAAGATGGGTTTGGGTAAGTAGTAGCGGAAGCTGGGAGTCTTCCAACATAAAAGCTAACCGATCTTCGGGATAAGTGGGGTCAAGAGGGACGTAAGCACTACCGGCTTTTAAGACTCCCAGAAGTCCGATTAACATATTCAGCGATCGATCAACGCATACTCCAATCAGCGTCTCTGAATTAACCCCTAAGCTTTTCAGATAATGTGCTAATTGATTGGCTTTATTATTTAATTCTTGATAAGTTAGTTGCTCGCTGCTAAAAAGAGCAGCAATAGCATTTGGTGTTTGCCTTACTTGGGATTCTACTAACTTATGAATGCAGAATTTTTCGAGGATTCTCATTACAAACCTTGACAAATAAGTTGTTACGAACCTAGCTCACGACGCTCTATAGGCTTTTAAGCATTGATTAGGTAGCCATTGCTCGTGCTTTACCGTCTTTATTGTGGTTGCAAAGGCAGTAATCAATCACACCAAAGTTTTGGTCGTGGTATAGGCTTACACACTTTACTAGACCTAACTATGTTCATCCGGAACAAAAGGTCAATTTAGGTGAATTTATGACTCCCATTCCGCAGCCTCAACAGTCACATGGCTTATTTCGAGTTGATGGCGGTGGCTCAATCTCGGATTATTAAGTAAAAATACTGAGAGAATCAGTTATTAAGGAGGTCTGCGGTACGATCGGCTGTTGCGGTTGAAATGGGAAGGCTACACCATAAGGAGTAGTTCACAGAACTCTGGATCTGCATAGCAGCCCACACCCCCTACCCCCGCCTAGCTCTACCCTGTACAGACAAGTGGCTCGCTGACCCATATTGGAGAAACGCTGTTTCCTAAAATCTTGATTTCTGGTTTTCCCGAATCAATAACTTAAAATTCAGGAAAATAAGCTTCCTTTCTGAGATTCATGCGAAACTTGGGTTTCAGGAATGGTGTTAAAAGATTTGGGACTTGTGTGTACACGCTAGCCGCCTAGCCAGAGAGCCATTTTCCCTCTTTTTTCGGGTCCATCAAAATAAATAAAAGTTGTCTTCGCTCCGGGGCAGGCAGTATTATCAGGTACAATCTTGGTAGACAGTCTGTTTTTACGGGCTGCTTTGGTAGATCGAATCATAAATACCTTCGCTCGCTCGATCGAATTTATGGTTGACCAATCCCGCAGGGGCTAGGTGCATCGATGATGGACTAAAAAATCTAAAATCTGAAGTCTCAAATCTCAAATCTCAAATCGGTTAATTTTGTGTCGTTTCTAGGACTGTTGTGACGAGTGCAACCCAATCCACATATGGTACTTCGCACAGAAGGCGGCAATCGCTACTTGCCGCTCTCCGGCAGCAATTGCTGGACAGTAGGGCGGAGCGATGACAATAATTTTGTACTGACAGATCGCTGGATTTCCCGTAATCACGCGATGTTACAGCAAATGGAGACAGGAGAGTTCTACCTGATCGACTTGGGCAGCCGCAATGGTTCCTTTGTCAACGGGCGGCGGGTCAGTATTCCTGTCACTCTCCGAAATGGCGATCGGATTATTTTCGGTCAAACCGAATTGGACTTCTACAACCCAAGCGCCGGCCACCGACACGCTCCAATACACGAGACAGACTCTGAAGATTTTACGGCGACTTTGACGGTGCGTAGCCTGATTAGCGTCATGGTAATGGACATCCGAGACTTTACAGTTTTGACTAGACAGCTAGACGAAACCCTCCTCTCGGAAGTCATCGGCAATTGGTTCCGCAAAGCAGGACAGATCATTCGCGAACACGGCAGTTGGGTGGACAAATACATCGGTGATGCCATCATGGCCGTCTGGTTCCACAAAACCAGCGGTGTCAGCAGCGAGGAAATGATGCGGATTTGCCAAGCTTTGAGCGAACTGCACAAGGCAACAGACGAACTCAGCAGCCGTTACCCCCTGCCTTTTCCATTGCGAGTCGGGGCCGGCATCAATACCGGTTATGCAATGGTGGGGAATTCTGGCAGCAGCGATCGATCGGACTATACCGCCTTGGGAGATACTGTAAACGCAGCATTTCGCCTTGAATCTTGCACTAAGCAAATCGGCAAGGATATCGCTGTGGGAGAAACTACCTACAAATACCTGACGCAATTGGGGGCCCAGGGTGCTTTCGAGCAGCACACCGTTGCTTTGAAGGGTTACGACCATCCCAGCGTGGCTTACGGCGGTACTTATGCTGACTTGAACGCTTTTCTCAAAACGAAAGGAAAGAGTTCTTGATAGCTAGAAAATTGGGTGCAGGGCAAAAATTAACCCTTTAAAATGGCAGTCCGAGTTTTTAATTTGGAGTGCCTTTGATAAACTTGCCTGCGATGCTTAAAAAGTAGATTATATCATATATCCTCAGAGTTGTCAATACCTAAAGGTAAATTTTATAACAGATATCTGCCTGCTGCGGATTTGTCTGAAAAACTGCATAAGCAAAATGGTAGTCTCTACATAAATGCTGTGTATGAAATTGGGAGACAAAACTTCATGAAACGATTGGGTCGTCTATTGGCAGTATTGGGCTTAGTGCTGGGCTGCTTTGCATGGGCTGGAGACCAAAGCGCGATCGCGGCGTCATTAAGCCGTATCGTCTTGCCATCATCCTCGCTCCTAGCTGTTGAAGCTCCGGCTAGAACCAATCGCGCCGATGAGAAGCTTGCCACAGAATACGGCAAAAAACTTGATTTGAACAACAGCGCCGTCCGGGACTTTCGCCAATATCGAGGGTTGTATCCCACTTTAGCTGGACTAATTATTAAGAACGCTCCTTACGAAAAAGTTGAGGACGTACTCAACATTTCAGGTTTGACGGAAGCTCAGAAAAAAGTGCTGCAAGCTAACTTGGACAAATTCACCGTAACTGATGTCGAATCAGTCTTTATTGAAGGAGACACCAGGTTGAATAACGGTCTCTACGACTAGGTAGCAGCGGGCCTCATTTGAAGGCAGAAGTCATTGGGCAGAAGGCAAACGGCCGAAAGAAAAGATTTTTTTTCTCTTAGGCTGATGACTTCTGCCTTTAATTTATCAAGACTTACTTTCAACCACCATTCGGCAAAAGCCGACCAAAATTCGCTAGATTGAAATCAGCGGGTTCCCCTGATTCATCTAAAATCTAAAATCTAAAATCTAAAATCTAAAATCCCTTGACAGACATTAGTTCAAGTCCCCAGATTCATCTGTAGACTCAATTCTAAAATCTAAAATCTAAAATCTAAAATCTAAAATCGACTGGCGGCAGACTTATGACTGACAAATTTGACGTATTGGTAATAGGTGCTGGCGCGGCCGGTTTGTACACGGCACTTTGCCTGCCAGAACATTTGCAGGTGGGCTTGATCAATAAAAATACCCTGCCTGTTTCTGCCAGCGATTGGGCTCAAGGAGGGATTGCCGCGGCGATCGCCCCTGAAGATTCCGCAGCGCTGCACGTTCAGGATACACTGGCTGCGGGAGCAGGTCTTTGCGATTTAGATGCGGTGAAATTTTTAGTCGAGGAAGCTGGTGCTTGCATTGACTCCCTGGTGAAAATGGGCGTTGCATTCGATCGCACCGGCCCAGATTTAGCCCTCACCCTAGAAGCCGCCCACTCCCGCCGCCGAGTGCTCCACGCCGCCGACACTACGGGCAAAGCCGTGATCAGTACGCTGACAGCAAAAGTATTGAGCCGCAAAAACATTCAACTGGTATCTCCTGCCTTTGCTTTGAGTCTGTGGCTAGACGAAACCGGGCGCTGTCAGGGCATTAGCTCGATTTGCGGTTCACAAGTCAAGTGGCTGCAGGCTAAAGCCGTGGTGCTGGCGACAGGCGGCGGCGGACAGGTTTTTGCTCAAACGACCAATCCGTCGGTAAGTACCGGGGACGGGGTGGCAATTGCGTGGCGCGCCGGGGCGCTGCTGCGAGATTTAGAATTTGTGCAGTTTCACCCGACGGCGCTGAGCACAGCGGGCGCGCCTCGGTTTCTGATTAGCGAAGCGGTGCGGGGAGAAGGAGCTCATTTGGTTGACAGTAAGGGATATCGCTTTGCTTTTGACTCTCACCCCAGCGGGGAACTCGCCCCTAGGGATGTTGTTAGTCGCGCTATTTTCCGCCACTTGCAGAAGACGGGGGAACCTCATGTTTGGCTGGATTTGCGCCCGATTGCGGTCGATCGACTGCGCTACAGGTTTCCAAATATTATTCAAGTTTGCGCTGACTGGGGAATTGATATTTTTTCCGAACCGGTGCCGGTGACGCCTGCGGCCCATTACTGGATGGGAGGAATTGTGGCTGACAAGTTTAACCAAACTTCGATTCCGGGTTTGTACGCGGTGGGAGAAACTGCGAGCACGGGGGTACACGGCGCTAATCGGTTGGCGAGCAATTCGCTGCTGGAATGTCTGGTTTTTGGGGCGCAGATGGGACTTTTGCAGCTAGAAGGTGGAAGACCCGAGGCATTCGCAGATCAGTTCGAGGCAGGGGAAATTTGGGAAAAATCGATTTCTGAAAAGGACATTGAGGCGATCGAAAGGTTGCGGGTCGAATTGCCGAATTTGGTGTGGCAGAGTGCGGGAATTTGCCGGGGACAGCGGGATTTGGAAAGTGCGATCGTCCAACTTGAGATTTGGCGGCAAGAATTTGCTTCCTTGCCTTTGAGTCAAACGCTTGATAATTTACAGCCCGGACAAATTATTGATTTTTCCCCTGCTGAGACGGAGAATAGCTCGATTTTGCGAAATTGGGGAGAAGTTGGGAATTTATTGGATATCGGCTATTTAATTGTCAAAAGTGCTGCGTTTCGCACCGAAAGCCGCGGCGGTCACTACCGGGTGGACTATCCTCTCACCGAGCCGAATTGGTGCCGCCATACTTTAATTAACCAATCCAATTGGTACAAATCTCCGCGAATAGAAGATTGAAAATTGATTGAAAATTTGGGGTCAGCGCGTTCCCGTACCGTCACTTTTGGGGCTCCCGTTCGGGTCTGGTTCGTATTGTTGGGGATTTCCCAACCTAGAGGTTGGTGTAACTGTCCCAACTCTGGGGATCTCGCCCGTGCTACGGGCTTTTGTGAAATTGCTAGTTGAGTTGCTGGCAAGTCGAGCCGCATTTGCGGTGCCGACTATATTCACTTGCAGGCAGGCCGCCAGGGTTGCCGTTTTTGTGAGCTGAATCAAAGTACGCATAGTATTCACAGCCTTATTCAAATCACCGCAATAGATCCACGTCTGTACCACCTATTATATCTATCAATTTCCGTATTTCCACTGATATCTTTACATTTACTTTAATTAATTTTAGTAAATTTACATAATTTTTTTTTACATTAAGGCTTTTTGGCGATTTTAATTTGGTTTCAGGTTGTGATTTATTTTAATATTTTGTAACATTTAGATAAGACGGCAAGTTGCTCTCATAAGTTTTATATTGAGCTAAATCTCTCTAATGACAGATGACAGATGAGAGAACTTTAAATTATGTGATTTGAGATTGGGAGCATCTCATATTTGTAAAAACACTTATTATGGCTCCTTCCTTCTTCCTCCTTCCTTCTTCCTTCTTCTTCTTTCCTCCTGACTCCTGACTCCTGACTCCTAATTCCAATTTCGAGCTTTGCTGCTTTCATTGAGATGCTCCCTTTGAGATTTCACTACTTTGGACATTTTTTTGAACGGTTTCAAAAAGCTTAGAGGGCTTACAGTTTAACTACCAGCCGGGAAGTCCCGGGCGTATATTTAGAGGGGATTAATCTGAGCGCTGCGCCCCGTACCCCGTTGGGAATTACGCCCGCGTGATGAAATGCTCGTCGGGTGTAAGTACCCAAAGCGACAATTATTCTTTTATACCCCAAGATGATCGGGAAATACTGTGATACTATATTAGCAAGTGGGGGTGGAACTACCTCACTATAAAAAGCATGAGAAAAAAAAGGAAAAAGAAGCCTGCAGTCTAACTGTACTCAGTTGACCGTCAGGTTTGTTCACGGGGCGAGCTATTTTTTTAAGTTAGCTGCACAGGGGAGGCCTGAAATAATATCTCCCTCACGGCCCAATTAGGGTTTGATGTCTAAAAATTGCTCAAATTTTGTCTGAAATAATTGAGATTTTAGATAAAAAAATTGAATAATTACAAATGACCGAAAGCATCCAGGATACAAGCCCCCGGATTCATTCCGAAAGCAGACTCAGGACCCAGAAATAAAAAAACTGTATCCGATGAAACTTGGGGAGCATCTCATATTTGTAAAAACACTTATTATGGCTCCTTCCTTCTTCCTCCTTCCTTCTTCCTTCTTCTTCTTTCCTCCTGACTCCTGACTCCTGACTCCTAATTCCAATTTCGAGCTTTGCTGCTTTCATTGAGATGCTCCCGAAACTTGCCCCCCGAATTTATCCGTGGGGTCAATGCTTGAATTCTTTAATCTAAAATCTAAAATCTAAAATCGATTGACTTATCAATATCGGGGTGGGGACTTTACCTACAGTTGCATTCTGTTTTTAACTAATCTTAATTAATAAAAGTGATATTGATTTTTCCCGCGTTCCTTAGCACGATACATCGCAACATCGGCATTCTTAACTAAAATATCTGGCTCTTGACCGTCAATGGGATATAAACCAATGCCAATACTTGTAGTTACAGAAACTGTATGTTCTTCTAAAATAAAAGGCTGCATGATGGCGTCGCAAATTTTTTCCGCTACTTTGGCAGCTTCCTCGCGACCTGGAATTGCGGGCAAAATGACTGTGAACTCGTCGCCGCCCAACCGCGAGATGGTATCGCTGCCCCGCAAGCATTTTTTGAGCCGACTGGCAACTGTTTTTAAGAGTAAATCGCCCACATTGTGTCCGAGAGTGTCGTTGATTGATTTAAATCCATCTAAATCTAAAAACAGTAAAGCTACCAATTCCTGATTGCTGGAGGCTATTTCTAGAGAGGAATGCAAGCATTCGTAGAACATTTGGCGGTTGGGCAAACCGGTAAGAGCATCGTGATAAGCTTGGTGGCTGAGCTCAGCATTTTTTTGTTCTAGGGCATTTTGCCGAAGTTGGCGCTCGGTAATATCTCTAATTGCTCCGACTAAAAATAGGTTGCCGGCAGCATCTTTATGCAGGGATCTTTTAGTCGCAATCAGATGCGTAATTCCGTGAGCGTCTGTAAAATATTCTTCATTTTCTCGCGGCTGGTGAGTTTGAAATACTAATTCGTTTTGCTGCCAAAATATCTCGGCTTCGGCTTGGGGAAATAAATCGTAATCTGTTCGGCAAGTTAAAATTTCTAAAGGATAGCCAATAAACCGACAATATGCCTGATTCAAAACTACGCAGCGGTGATTTCGATCTTTGACAAAAATGGGGTCGGGAATTGTATCGATTAGCGATTGTAAAAATTCTTTAGACCGTTTTAATTCTTCTTGCAAGTGAGCCAGATAACCCACAACAGCAGCACCAGAACCCACAAGACTGAGGATTGGAGGAATTAACGGTAGCCACCAACCTGCTAAAAATGCTAAGTATAAACTGGCACTCAGACCTAGACAGATACTTAATAAACAATAAGCCGATCGACCAAGCGATCGCAAATTCCAACTCACATTTGCTCCCGCCCAAGACCACAGTAAAATCCACAGCAACTCCGCAGCCTCTGGCCAGACATTGATACCCCCGCGCCCGTCGAGGGCTGCACTCAAAATTTGGCTCAAGAAATGAGCCTGAAGCTCGACTCCCGGTATTTGCTGGGGAGGACCAAACCAACCGGAACTGTAAGAATTTTGGTAAAAGTCTTTGAGGCTGGGGGCATTTGAGCCGATCAAGACAATGCGCGATCGTACAAAATCAGCAGGTACTTTGCCAGAAAGCACATCGCCCATCGATGCAGTGCGAAAACTGCCTCGCGGGCCGCGCAGGTTGGTCAAAATTTGATACCCACGGCTGTCCGATCGAACGTAAGCACCGTCATTCGGTTGAAAAGGCCGAAAAACCCCCTTGCCTAATTGCAAGTATTTAGGATTGACTCTGGCTCGTTGAGGGGAAATTCCTTCGCTTTTGAGGTAAAGCAAAGCCAGTCTGAGTGCGAAACTTTGATGAGTTTTGCCGTCTCCGGGCCAAGCGTAGAGCAAAGTTCGCCGCACTTTTGAGTCAGCGTCGATAACAACGTTGTTGAAACCGATTCGATCGAGCTTGTCAAGTACCGGAGGCGGGCGAACTCCTAACCTAGTTTCGTCTGGCATCAACTCAATGCCGATTAAGTTGGGAATAGTTTTAAAAGTTTTGAGCAATTCGGCGTTACCCGGTTGAGTTGGCAAATCTCGGTAAATGTCGAGGCCGATCGCCCGCGGCTTGCCAGCGTGCAATTTTTGCAGCAATTGGGCCAAGGCAGCATCCGAAATTGGGTAGCCGTATTTTTGCAAGTCAGCTTCCTTAATTTCTACAATGACGATGCGCGAGTCAATTGGTTCGGCCGGCCGCCAGCGCACAAAGTGGTCGAAAGCAGCCCATTCCCACACCTGCAAAAATCCGAACCAGCGCATTACAATCACCGTACTAGCAACGGCACTCGCAGTAATCAATACTCGGCGTTCTCGATCGACCCATTTTTTGATAGTTTTTAGCATATTTTGGGGATTTGGGCCTCGCCCTTTGAGCATCTAAACTACTACTACCTATAGGTTTTACATCTCCGGGGCGATCGGCTCAGTCGATTTTAGATTTTAGATTTTAGATTATCCAATTTTTTGGTTTTTCGGTGCGGGCGAGTCGATTTTAGATTTTAGATTTTAGATTATCCAATTTTTTGGTTTTTCGGTGGGGGCGAGTCGATTTTAGATGTTAGATTTTAGATTATCTAATTTTTTGGTTTTTCGGTGCGATCGGGCTGCAACAGCAGAAACCGGGTTTCGCCACCAAAATATGTCATTTCAACAATCATTCTGGAAGCAGAAACCCGGTTTATTGCATTTTTCTGTAAAAGTTTTAGTAGTTATTCGCCGATCTAAATACTAAAAACCCACAACTTGTTTTAAACTTTTTCGTTCTAACTAATTTTTACTATTTTTTTATTGATTATAATAGATGCAAGATTTTAGATTGATTTCGCAGCACGATGCCACGCTAAACTCAGTAAAAAACCAGGATATTTCCTGCCCATCAATCTAAAATCTGTCATCTATAATTTCCCACTTTCCTGTTAGTTTTGAAAGTTGCGGGGGCCGGTGTAACCCGATAAATCAGCGAGTTTATCCAAAGATTGTGTCCCTGCATAAAACTGACCATTAATCTCCCAAGTCGGGAAACCTTTAACATTCGCAGCAACAGCTTGGCACATTTGGGCGCGGGAATTTTGCCCCCTGGGATCGCATTCAAAATAATCAATTATTTTGGCTGCTTCTTTGCCGAACAGCATTTTTTGGTCGTGGCAGTGGGGACACCAGTAAGCGCCGTACTCTTTAGCGCCGATTTGTCGGAGGTGGCGGGCCAAAGCAATTTGTGCCGGGCCGGAGGTGGTAGTGACAGCAGGGGGTGCAATTCCGGGGGTAGAGACAATAGGAGGAGGTGACTTGACGCTGTTATAAAGTCCCAAGGCGCCGATCGAACTCACCATTGCCACCAAAATGCCTGTAAACACCAACTGCCCGATATCTTCCCACTCGCGCCCGACTAGCACCAGCACAAACAGCGACAGCGCAAATAAGGCAGAAGTGACGCAGTAAATGCACAGGTCCTGAATTTCAAAAGCCATCAAATACATCAAATAGCTGCTGAAAATTACCATCGCAGCGGTGATGATAAATAGCGCTTGCCAAGTGTTTTTTTCTAGTTGAGAGTGCAGTCCTTTATTGGTGGCGGGATTTACAGCTTTGGGAGCCAATGCCAGGATTGCTATGCTCAGGTAAGCCAGACAGCCTAACAAACTTAAAGGCACTGTGCCAAAGACTGTGGCGTAGGGACTGTTGAGAACTTTGTCGCAGCCGCTGGTGGGACAAATGACCGAGCCATTCGTGAATTTAGCGATCGTGAGATAGGCCGTTTCTACGACGCCTATGGCTGCGATCGCTGCCATCACAGTCCTAGACCAGCGATGAATCCAAGGGGTTGAACGTCGGCGAATCATTTTTTGATTTGGTAATTTGGGAATTGGGAATTGTTGACTGTTGACTGTTGACTGTTGACTGTTGACTGTTGACTGTTGACTGTTGACTGTTGACTGTTGACTGTTGACTGTTAATTGTTAACTAATGACTGATGACTGATAACTGATGACTACTGACTACTGCCAACTGCCAACTGACTACTGCCAAGAGTCAACAGTCAACAATTCCTATTTTACGTTTTACTTGTGACTTTGCCCGGTTCCGGTGTTGGCCCTCTTGAGCCATTAGCATCTCTATTTTCCTGTTCGGGATCTTTCTGTGACAAGCTGCGGCGGGCGGCTTCTACAAACTGACTGACGCGGATCGGATCTATAGGCTGCTCGATGCGGCCGTTTCGCTTCAGGGAACTCGATACGATTACGCCGTCAGCGGCCTGCATGAGGGTGGAAATGTTTTCCCACGAGGCGCCGCTGCCGATGAAAACTGGAATTCCTGCAGCAGCAGCACTCGCGAGTTCTAAGTCTTCGAGATTGGGAGGGCTACCAGTTGTCCAGCCGGAAAGGATTACGGCGTCGGCTAAAGCTCGCCCGATCGTCTCTTGGACGGCTGTGGTCAAGTTGGGGCTGCCTAGGGGTCGCCCGTGCTTGACTAACACGTCTGCTAATATTTTGACATCGCTGCCCAATTCCCGGCGGTAGCGCAGTAGCTGGTGAGCTTGGCCTTCAATTAAGCCTTGGTCTGTAGCCATGATGCCGTTGAGGACGTTGACGCGGATGAATTGAGCTCCTGTGCAGGAGGCGATGGCGATCGCGCTGTGGGCGTCGTTTCGCAGCACATTAACGCCGATCGGCAGCGTCACGAGATTTGTTAGCCTCTCAACTACCAGAGTCATGGCACTTACCACAGCCGGATCTACGCTGTCTTTGGCAAAAGGAGCGTCGAAAAAGTTCTCGACAATGATACCGTTTGCGCCACCAGAAGCCAGCGCTGTAGCCTCTTGCTCGGCTCTTCCGATAATAGCTTTGAGGTTTCCGCCCCAGCGGGGAGAAGTTGGCAAAGGCTGTAAATGTACGACACCGATTATGGGATTCGGCGTTTTGAATATTTGTTTTAAGTCCACGGATTTTCCTGAAACCACCAAGTTCACTGACTGCTGACGGCGGATGAGTCACGGTATATTCTAGAATTCTATAGCAAATATGCTGAGAACCCCGTGTCTTTAGACCGGGGATGAAAGCTAGAGGCAGGCTTTAGCCTGCAAGTTACCTTACATTGCTTTGCTTGTCGTTGACTCTACAAAAGGCTACTCTATTTTGTAGAGCCAGGGAAAACGAGCAATGTTAAACCTTAGTTACGAGTACAGATTGAAGCCAACTGCAGAGCAAGCTCAAGAAATTGAGCGGGTTCTAATGGTTTGTCGCAAGGTTTGGAACTACGCTTTGCGGGAACGCAAGGACTGGATCAACTCTCTTGACACTCCCCGCCCTATAAGGACGGGGATTCTTTCATCGCCGGGAGCGCAATCGCTTTACCCTCAGAAAGCATCTTGACCGTGTGTCCCACGGCTGCAAGTCCTCGAATGAGAACTACTTGAGCGGCTGCAACGTCTCTATCCGTCGTATAGCCGCAATGTTGGCACGAATGAATACGCTCGGATAGCGCTTTCTTGCCCGTCTCGACTAAGCAGTTAGGACATATCTGACTGGTTTTCTTGCTGTCAACATTAAGAAAGAACACTCCGCGTTTGCGACAGCACTGCTCTAATACTTGAAAAAATTGTCCCCATCCAGCGTCTAAGCAGTGCTTCCCTAAGAAGCCTTGCACTAGACCTTTAAGTTTCAAATCTTCCACAAATATCATCCCCGCCCAATCGCAGAGATTGTGAGCTACGAGCCAGTAGTAGTTTTTCCGAGTATTTGCAATTCGTTCGTGCAGTTTGCTGACTTTAACTTGCGCTTTCTTGCGGTTATTCGACCCCTTAACTTTTCTTGATACTCTCTGTTGCAGTAATCTAAGCTTGCGTTCGAGCGAATTGAAAGGTCTGGGATTGGGGAACAACTTACCGTTAGAAACCGCAGCAAAGTGACTGATTCCAACGTCTACTCCAAGCGCTTCGCCATGTGGCATGACATCTGGAACGGATACATCCCACTGCAATGTCAACATGGCAAACCATCCGCTAGCACGTCTCACTATCCGAACCTGTTTTAGCTTTGCGCTATCAGGAATAGAACGCGATTGGCGCAACTTGAGCCAGCCAATTACAGGTAGCTTGATAGCGCCATCTCTTACGGCATCTATCCCAACTTGAGGAAAAACGAAAGAGCGCATGGTTCCACTCTTCTTGAATCGAGGGAAACCATGTCCTTGCTCCCACATACTGACGAATGCTTGTTCTAACCGACGAAGCGTCTGTTGTAGAACTTGAGATTGCACTCGCTGTAGGTTGCCAGAAGTTTTCCTATAGGCTGTTAATGTCTTGCATTGACTGGCATAAGTAGGGCGTTTGGTTTCTGCTGGAATGATGTATTCGGACTGGAGAGAACAAGCATTTATCTGACAGCTACGAGATTTAAACCAATCTTTGCGTTCGGCTAATGCATAGTTGTAGACGCGCCGACATTGTTCGAGCCAGTCTTCAAATCGGGCAACTTGGGCTGATGTGGGTTTGAGTTTGTATTCGTATGTCAGACTAAACACTTGCATCACCTCCTCTATTTACTATAGCTTAAAAAACGTTGAATCGCTTCTTAAGCTATAGTATTTAAAGAGAAAGCCGTCGAGCGAAGGACGGGGCTTTAAACCCAATTTTTCGGTAAAAAGGAGCTTAAAGAAAGACTCCACCAATGCCCTGAGTGTGGTTACACGACGCATAGAGACGTAGCAGCAGCTCAAGTTATCCGCTTTTCAAGGATTGTCTGAGGAGGGACGCTTCTTGGACATTAAAGAAAATGCTTGTGGAGACGGTCTGACGGGGACTGGCAACGGTCTAGTTAAGAGTCGCGGAAGCAAGAAGAAGAAAGCTTGAGGGTGTGGCCCCGGCCCACCCTCAAGCAGCCTTTAAGAATCCCCGCGCTGATCTGCCGGGGAGTACGTCAACGAGGTTAAGTGGTGAAAGTTGTTCTCATAATTTTGGCTGTCACCGCAGGGTTGTGGGCAGCAATCGAAGTGCTGCTGCGGGCGCTGCTGGGTTTTGGCAATCCCTTGATTTACATTGCCGATGCCGAGTGCGGCTATTTGTTGGCGCCCAACCAGAAGGTGCGTCGCTTGGGCAACCGGATTGAGATTAACGAGTATTCGATGCGTACTGGAGCGATCGCCCCGATCGCCCCTCCTGAAACTCTGCGCGTCTTGCTGTTGGGAGATTCTGTCGCCAACGGCGGTTGGTGGACACATCAGACAGATACGATCTCGGAAATTATGGCTCGGAATTTGAGACTGCAAGTACAGAATCTGGCGAGCGATGCACAATTAGGTTCACAAGTCAACTATTTAAATTTTGAAGTTCTCAACGCCTCAGCCAATTCTTGGGGGCCGAGGAATCAACTTGCTTACGCCAAGCGGTTCGGTGTTTTTGGGGCAAAGGCTTTGGTTTTGCTGCTCAATACGGACGATTTGTTTGCATCGGCTCCTTGTGATCTGGTTGTGGGGCGCGATCGATCTTACCCGGATCACAAACCCCGATCGGCTACGCTAGAGTTATTGAGCCGCTACCTGCTACCTGCTGTGCCGACTCCTCAATTGGCAGCACCCGAAGCCACAAGCGGCGATGTAGTAGGCTGCAACTTAGAGGCTATTCGCCAAATCCATAAAATAGCTGTATCCGCCAACATCGAGTTTTTGCTAGCCGTCACGCCCAAGCGGGGCGAACTCGGCGGCCCAGGCCCTCGCGACTGGGAAGTCAAAGCTAGAGCGCGTCTCGCCGAACTCGTAGAAACAGAGAAAATTACTTACATAGATTTTCTTCCCATTTTCAATTGTGCGGCCGAATTTCCAACTTTGTATCGAGACAGCATTCACCTGAGTCCTCAAGGAAATCAGCTAGTTAGCAAAACCATCAGTCGTCAAATAGTCGCTCTTTTTTGGCATAAATCGTGACTTCACCTAAAGACGGATACTTGCCCACGACTCCTGTTGTCGAGAGCAAAAAAGTTAAAACCTTAGTTCAAGCCCCCAGATTCATCTGCTGAGTCAATCTAAAGTCTAAAATCGTTCGACCGATCGCAACTCGACGCACGCGCTCGCCGAACTTCTCACGCCAAATTGTCCAACTCAAATCGACTGACATCGAATCCGGTTGCATGGGAACAGTTACCGTCTTCAACGAACAACAAACCCAAACTGTAAAAGCACCCGGAAACGACACGATTTGTCTCGATTTAGCTAACTTGCAAAGTAGACTCTAGCTCTTTCGGATACCAAGCTTGACCGTCGAGAGCCATTTGCTCAATCAAACTCGCAAGCCGCAGAGCTTTGAGAGCTTGTTCTCCTCCCACAGAAGGCTGATTTCCACCTCGCACGCAATTAATAAAATGCTCCAATTCTGCGTGGAGCGGTTCAATATTGCTGGTGTAAACTTTCTCGATCAACCCATCTTGACGGTAAAGCACCTGACCGTAATCCGTCACGTAATTGGCGGTTGTTTGTCGGTGAATCAAGATTTCGTTGTTGAGAAAATCTGCCTCTGTCAGAGAATTCTTGCAGTGAGCCACGATTGAACGGAGTTTGCGGTGCGTCACCTTACTGGCAGTCAGGGTGGCGACAATGCCGTTAGCAAAGTTCAACGTCGCTGTCACGTAGTCTAAATAACCTGAATCTGAGGCCCTGCTGCCGCTGGCCGTCAGCTTCACCACTTGGGAATCTGCCAATTCCAAAAGCAAGTCGATGTCGTGGATCATTAAATCCAAAACTACCGATACGTCGTTAGCCCGCTGGGAATAGGGACTCATCCGGTGAGCTTCCAATGCCAGTAACTCTTCAGTTTTCAGCACTTTGCCGAGTTCCTGAAAAGCTGGATTGAAGCGCTCGATGTGACCCACTTGTAAAATCCGGTGGGCCTCAGCAGCCGCGTTGACCAAAGATTCGGCTTCGGCAATGCTAGCCGCGATCGGCTTTTCAATTAAAACGTGAACACCCGCTTGGAGACAAGACATCCCCACAGGGTGATGCAGGCGAGTTGGAACGGCGACGCAAACTGCATCTACGTGGGCGAGCAAATCTCGGTAGTCTTCAAAGAAGCGAACCCGGTATTTGCTTGCTACATCTATTCCCCGCTCTACATTTATGTCTGCAACACCCACGAGTTCGATATCTTTTAGCAAGCTCAGAACTCGCGTGTGATGCTGGCCCATATTGCCAACCCCAATCACCCCAATGCGGAGGGGTTCGGGTTGACTTCGGTGGGCGAAAACGTTTGCGTATCCCAATGACATCCTATCTAGCACTCCTGGATTCTCCTCCACCACCACAGGAATCAAGCCCCTTGGCTTCCCTCAGCTACTCACAGCCATCCAGATAGTACCACAGTCAAACTATTTGTGAAGAATTTCTAAGTTCAGTTGCGATTATCGCATCAGGCAATTAAGCACAAGCGAATCATACACAAGGAGAGAATACTGGGACAAAAGGTCTGGAAATTGCGTATTGACAAAAATTATTAAATATGTATTGGCATCGGGACGATCGCCTGCAGCATCCCAACAACACAAACCCGTCGGAATATTTGGCGGTTACGCTCAAACATTTTTCGGGTTTCTGTTCAAAAGTAATAGTGAAAGTCATAAATTATACAAATACAACAGAGGACGCATCCGTATTAGTTCGGTTATTTACATTCCGCAATCTTTGACTTCAAAAAATTTACTTTAAGAAGGGGGATAATTACGGGCGATCGCTCACTCAAATAAACTAGACTTACCTAAAGCTTAATAAAAAACAATGTGTCAAAAACTAAGGCCCAGATTAGGAAGTGCGATCGCTAGCACAATTTTAAGTTATGCAGCGGTGTCATTAGCAGGAGTTGACCAAGCACAAGCCGCCGTACTCACCTACAATTTCCAAGTAGAAAATAGTTCACGTAGCGGGTTTTTTAAGTTGAATAACTCCTCGCTTACAGGAATAGGATTTGAATCAATTGCCGTTTCCGACGGAAGATTGGAAGGAGGCGAAAAATATTACAATTTGGCAGGGGCTACAGCTTCTTTTGAGCAAGGAGATTTTCGCGGGCTGTTTGCAAGAGGCGGCTACAATGTGATTAGAGAATATATCAGTCCTCCAGACGAGCCAGGAGGGGCTTTTTACTGGGTGCATGAAATCTACGAATCTTGGTCTATAGGATTTACCTATTACTCCTCGACTAATGAGACTGTGCACAGAAAGATTAACTATCAATCCTATATAGAGGATGGATCGATCATCACCGATAGCTATGAGATATACAGTAGATATATCACCTCCGATGCCCATGTTTCCTACACTCTAGTGGATACCGAACCCGAACCAGTTCCCGAACCTCTCACTGCAGGGGGCACAGCTTTAGCATTGGCAGGTTTAAGCTGGTTAAAACACAAGAAAAAAATGGCAGTTTGAAGTGCGATCGCACCTCAACAATTAAGCACTCAGCAGTCACTTTTCAGAAAATATTCGAGTTGCAAAATTTTGCTCTCGATTCGGAGACAGAGCTCTGGCTTTCAAAATCGCAGCTACCAAAAACGCATAGGACAAAACTCCCACCAACGCCAGCAAAAGTACGCTGGCGGCTCCCGACGCATTCCACAAAGCGTGAAGTGCGGAAGCGCTGAAATAACCTACGCCCAAAATTTGCCAGCGCTTCCTGGGTTTGAGGGCGCTCAAACCGATAAAATATCCCAAATAGCCGCTGTAAGCCATATGTCCGGCGGCGGAACCCAAAATGCGGGGAATTAGCAACTGCAATCCTACTAATTGTCCGGCGTCTGGCCCTGCTTGCAGGGTGACATTTTGGATGACATTGGGAACGTACTGCCCCAGTGTTTCTAACAGTGTAAACCCGACTGCCGAGGCACTTCCTAACAGAATTCCGTCTAAAGGTTCCCAAACGCCGATTCGATCGCGCCAGGGATTTTTCAGCCAATTTCCCAGCAACATCGCTCCCAAAACGGGCAGGGCTTTCAGCAATTCTTCCATCAGACCCGCCCCGAAAAACATTCTGGTCAAAAAAGGCAAAAAACTGATTGTTTCGCCTTCGATTGGCAGGCGGCCGGGCAAAATTTCTCTAAATACGAATATAAATCCAATTAATAAGGGGCTGCTCAGAATCAGGACTGTAGCTAAAGCCGAACCAAGCAATACCCACCAAGGCTTGTGTTTGCCGCATAGTTGATAGATAAAGTAGTAAGCCGCACCGGCGAGGTAAGCTGACAGCAGCAAGTTGAATGCTGCAGAATTTCCAACGGCGACAAACATCGACACGACAACAATAACTGTGGCGATACCTGGATATAAGTAAGCTTTTTGGCTTAATTGTTTGCCAGTGGAGGCGATCGGGAATAATTGAGTTAAAGTGAGAGCATCTTTTTCGCTACCAGCAAAATTGCCCGTTTGTGGTGCTCTTAATCCGGGTTGATTTTGGTAAGGGATTACGGGAGATTCAAATATAAATTCAGGGCCGTCAAGACCGAGACTGATGCGATCGCCTGTTTCTAAAGTTTGGCAGCCAGAGAGCTTTTTTCCGTTGATATAAGTTCCGTTAGCGCTGTTGAGGTCGCAAATTTCCCATCTCGTCAAAGTACCTTGGGTTAGGGGACGGATCATGGCGTGGCGACGGGAAACCATGCCGTGGGCGATCGACTCTAAGGTTATTTGACAATTGCGATCGCGTCCGATGACCCATTCCCCTTCTTCAGAAAGTTGGTACTTGGATACTGGGGTTTCCAGAGCATCTTTGGCTGGCACTTGTCGCAGAAATCCGATTTCATTAGTCATGAGTTATGAGTCATTAGTCATTAGTCATTAGTCATTGGTCATGAGCTCACGAGCTGTTAGCTGATGTTATTTTTGAGCAATCTTTATTCCACAGTTATTGGTTGTTAGCTGCTGACTAATTACTAATTACTAATTACTAATAACTGCTGACTAATGACTAATGACTAATAACTCTGCTTATAGATTTGCCCTGGCATCCTGAACGGCAGCATAGAAAAATATGCCAGTTAGCGGTACGCTCAGGGCGAGGATGATGCCCGTGACTAAATTGCCAAGTTGAGCTTCTCCCGATGACAGCTCAAAGATGGAGCCGACTGCCGCGATCGCAGTGATGCACGAAAGAGCTAATAGTAAACCACTTTTCGGAGTTCCTGCCATCATACTGATTTTACTGCCTTTGGCGAAAATTTCTGCTTGACTAATGCTTCATTCAGTGCCAGCTTGTTTTCTACTCTGTCTACAAACAGCACTCCGTTGAGGTGATCCATTTCGTGCTGAATTGCCCTCGACAGTAAATCTGTTGCTATCAGGGTTTGTGGGCGGCCGTATTCGTCGCGGTAGGAGACTTCAATGACTTCTGGGCGTTTGACTTCTAAATAAACTCCCGGAATGCTCAAACACCCTTCTTGCAAGATGCAGATATCGCTGCTGCTACTTTTGATGGTGGGATTGATCAAAACCATTGGGGGTGTGGCGGGGTTTTCCGGGTCGCAGTCGAGCACGATTACTTGTTTGTTGACTCCGACTTGGGGGGCGGCCAAACCGATGCCATCCGCACTGTACATGGTTTGCAGCATTTCTCGGACTAGCTGCCGAATTTCTGCATCGACGCTTTTGACGCGCTTAGCTGGCTGCCGCAGGACGCGATCGCCTAATGTGTGTATTGTTAGGGGCGGTTTTTCTAACTTTTTCTTTTCAATCAAGACCTGAGCCGTCATAGAACCTCGCGGGATGTTTGGAAACCCCCAACGAAAGCTGTTGGGGGATGAAATTGGAATCAATACTATTATTTCCAATATTAATCTAATTGTGAACTACCCAGCGCTGATGCTATCGCATACAGCGTGGGCTTCTGTCTTCGTAGGGGAGTGCCTCAGATTGGACTTACGCCCCACCTTTGGACTTACCTCCCCTCCAACAGCAGAAACGGCCGTTCCATCCGTCTTTAGCATTCTGATACCTTCATTCCTGATATTTGTTGCAGCATTGCCATCTCTGTCGTGATGAGTGCCACAGTGAGAGCAAGTCCACTCGCGCACATCTAGAGACATTTCCGAGACTTGATGCAAACAAACTGAACAGGTTTTGGAGCTAGGGAACCATCGATCAATTTCTACTAACTTACCGCCTGTGCGGTCTAATTTGTAGCTCAGGAAATTGACAAACATTCCCCAGCCAGCATCAGATATAGCTTTAGCTAAGCAATGATTACGAACCATGCCTTTAACATGAAGATTTTCTACTATGACAACTTGGTTTTTGTTGACCAGATTTGCGCTGAGTTTATGCAGAAAATCCTGCCGACTATTGGCTACCCGTTCGTGTACCTTAGCCACTGATTTTTTAGCTTTTTTGCGAGAATTACTACCATCCTTTTTACGCGCTAATTTTTGCTGCTTACGCTTGAGATTTTGTTGATATTTTACAAAATGTTGAGGATTTTCAAACTTAGAAATCTTAGTGCCGTCGGCAACGATCGCAAAGTGTTTTAATCCTAAGTCAATCCCAACGATTTTCCCAGAGGTAGAAATTTCTGGATTTTCACCTTCAATCTCAAATAAAATTGCAGCAAAGTATTTACCCGAAGGGTTTTGGCTAACTGTGACAGTTTTGATTTTTCCGTCAATCGGTCTATGTAATTTTGCTTTGACTACTCCAAGTTTAGGGAACTTGAGTTCAGAGTCAGAAACGACTTGAACATTTTGGGGGTATTGAATCGACTGCTTATGCTTTTTTGACTTGAACTTAGGAAACTGAGCTCTTTTGTCAAAAAAGTTTTTATAGGCAGTCGTGAGATTAAGCGTAGCCGCCTGTAGCACTTGACTGTAGCAGTTACTTAACCATTCATATTCCTTTTTTAGTGCTGGCAGTAAAGCATTTAATGCAGATTGTCCAAGCCCTTTGCCAGTCTCTTGATAGACTTCAATGGACTTATTAAGCGCGTAATTCCACCACCAACGAGCGCAACCAAAACTCTGTGCCAGATGCTGGGACTGCCGATCGGTAGGGTATAAACGAACTTTGACAACTTTGCGTAGCATTTACTTACTGGTAATTGCTATTAATAGTAAATATTATATCAAAGGTTTTGCCGATCTGCAAAGATCGCAAAGCGAACAAGTGGGCATCGAACCCACTTTTTCTGTACGCTTTCATCCCGGCACTCAACGGACTACCATTAGAGTGCGGGACTTCCCGCTTGTTAGTTAAGTAGCCATGACTGGAAACACACCAAACCAACGGCCGGTTATTTCTCTGGGGCTTTCGCCTGTTTTAGTGGCGGTAGAGCTTTTAGGTGCGATCGCGATTTTGCTGGCTGTTTTGCTCATCGTCAAGTTTTGGGCGGTTTTGCCCGATCGAATTCCGATTCATTTCGGCTTGGGGGGGCTGGCTGATGCTTGGGGCGACAAGGTGACGATTTGGATCGTGCCGACGGTTGCTGCGATTATTTTTGCGGTTTTAACTGCGATATCGCGCTATCCGCATACTTTTAATTATCCGGTACGGATTACTTCTGAGAACGCTCACCGGCAATATGTGTTGGGGCGAGGCCTTTTGGTTTGGCTGAAGGCGGAGATTTGCTGGCTGTTGGCGTTTGTGGTGCGGCAGCAAATTCTTGTCGCTTTGGGCAATGCTCAAAGGTTGAGTATGGAGGTACTTTTAGGAATAATTGTTTTGATGTTTGCGACGGTTGGCGTGTATTTGCTCAAGGCTTATTCTGCTCGCTAGATGTAGGCCAAAAAACTTACATATACCTAAAAAATGGGTTTTTGGGTCTATTTATTTTTCCCGCCGTTAATAATATATAACATCTCATAAATAAATAAAATTACTTGGTAATGAGGAATTTATTCCTCAATTTTTTATCAGGATTTTAGTCCTCACTACAAACATTTTTGATTGCGGCTAATCGACCGAAAGCATCCAGGATACAAGCCCCCGAATTCAGCCGTGGAGAAATAAAAAATCTGTATCCGAGAAACTTGCCCCCCGAATTTATCCGTCGGGTCAATGCTTCAATTCTAAAATCTAAAATCTAAAATCGATTGACTGGACATGAGAGGAATCACAGGCCAGAGGTTTGTGGTGCGGTAAACGCCGATCGACTAACCCATCAGATATGTTTGCTGATTGTTCATGGGCAATACTCGCAGCCGTTGATTTTTCAAATCGGGTTCTCATCCTAGTTCTTCCATTGGAATCACGCCCAACAAAACAGCAGAAAAGCCTTCGGGCAATTCTAAACAATCAAATCTGCCTTCTCTCCCCTCTACAATAATTTGAGCGCCTGCAAAAATTCGACATTTTTTGATGCCACCCGATGTTTCTACATCTCTTTCTCCTACTTGTCTTAAACCGAGTTGGCTAATAATGGGAGCTGGCAAGGAAAGCAGAGTGGCTCCGGTATCGACAACAACGTTATCGAGGGTAACAGATCGAACTTCCTCCGCAGAAATAAATCCCCGTTCAGCCATAACTAGATCGAGGCGATTCGTGACGGTGATTGTTGTAACAACTTGACCCCTTTGTTTTTCTTGCAGATGGGGGAGTACGAGTGTCATAATTATGTTACCTATTTGAGTGGATTTTATGGTACATCTTTGGGCTGTTTCGTCCGCTCGAATATTAAACCATCAGATATGTTTGTTCTTCATTAATCGGCAATACTCGCAGCCGTTGATTTTTTAAATCTGGTTCTAAGCCTAGCCTTTCCATCGGAATCACGCCCAGCAAAATCACATCAACTCCTTCGGGCATTTCAAGGCAGTCAAACACTGCTTGTCGCCCTTCAACTTCCAGCATTATATCTTGAAAAATCCGCCCTTTTCTGATTCCCGCAGCAGTTTCTACATAGGTTTCTCCAAGCTGGCTTAAACCCAACTGGCTGATAATGAAAGCTGGTAAGGCAAGCAGAGTGTCTCCGGTATCTACTAAAACCTTATCGAGAGTTAATGAACGAATTTCACCCGCAGGAATGAACCCCCGCTCAGCTAGGACTTGATCGATGCGATTCGTTACGGTGATTGTTGTAAGAACTTGACCCATTTGTTTTTCTTGCAGATTGGGGAGTACGAGGGTCATAGTACGTTACCTCTTTTGAGTGTAATTAGTGGAGATTTCTATTGTAATATTATCTAGAATACTGCTAGGTTAGTTAAAATCGTTTTAGTGATCGGCTAAAATTAGAATTTGCCTCAACGCATGACACCAGAAAACAACTCTTCTCAACCCAATCGCCCTGAATCTAACGTGACTGTAGAAAGTCAGAACGGTGCGAACCCTACTGTGCCACCAGAATCAGGGACAATCGTCGCTACTGCTGAACCCGAAAAACCGGTGCCACCGCCTCCAACTCGCAAGGTTTTTCTGCCCCAGCAACCGGAACAAACGACTGCTGAGAAGTCGGGGGCGGTGCTGACGCTGGGGTTGATCGCAGCGATGATTTTTGGGCTCGCCAATGACAACATTTGGCTGGGCTTAATTGGCGCTGTCGGTGCGATCGGCGTATCGCTGCGGCTGATGTGGCCGAGTTGGGGCAAAATCTGGGCGCAGGTAATTCCGCCGACTTGGCGCACTCTGATCGTCGCCTGCTTCGGGCTTTTAGCTGGGATTGTTGGCTTGCTGATGCTCAGCGGTAGTAATACTGAACCGGGAAGCCGCAACATCCAAATCAACTGGGACGCTATCGGCGCTCTAGGCGAGTTGATCGGCGCTTTGGGCCAAATTTTGATCGCTATTTTGGGCGTTTACGTGGCTTGGCGGCAGTACGTGATCTCGAAAGATTTGACGATTCAGCAAAATCGAATTACGCAGCAGCAAACGATCGATGCTTATTTTCAAGGGGTTTCCGACTTAGCCCTTGACGAACAAGGGTTTTTGGAAGATTGGCCGCAGGAAAGGGCGATCGCAGAAGGGCGCACTGCTGCGATTATGAGCAGTGTAGATGCTGAAGGTAAGGCTAAAATTTTGCGGTTTTTGTCTCAGTCGAGATTGGTTACTCCTCTGAAGCGCGATCGGCTTTTAGGCCGCCCCATCTTTGACGGCGACGGCGGCTACGCTGAAGATAGAGAGCACGGTATCCGCGTTATCGATCTCAATGTCATGTTAGCGGGTGCTGACCTGGCTGGCACCGATTTGCGGTGGACGGATTTGAGCGAAGCCAACCTCGTCCGCGCCAATCTCAGCAAGTGCGATTTAGTGAAAGCCAACCTCTCGCGCGCTGTCTTGTACGACGCCAATCTCGCTCGCGCCGACATGAGAGCCGCCGCATTATTCTACGGCTCGGCACAAACTGCATCCCCCCGCAGTCGTACCGAATTTCCCAACTATCAAACGGGCGAACATACCGGCGCTGTGGTTGAACGCGCTGATTTCACCGCTGTCAAGCGGCTGTCGGAGGAGCAGCGCTATTACTGCTGCGCTTGGTGCGGCTCGAAGTCGAGAGAGACTATTCCCGGCGGCTGCGAAGGGATTCCCAATAAACTCGGACGTTAAAATTAGCAGTACGGCTGTACTTACGTATATATTTGGCGAGCGCTCGGCAGCGGACTATACTTTAATTTTAAATCTACAGTCTTTCGCTGTTTTAGCAATGACAAATAGTGATTTAGGGTTAGAAGTAATTCCGCACCGTCCGCGCTCGAAAAGCAGGGACGGGTTAATTTTTGTAATTGCTATGTGGTTTCTGAGCCGATCGATAATTGCGATCGGGATGCAGGTAATTGCCCCTTTAGTCTGCAAGGAGCCACCAGTGTACAATTGGCCGGTTCTGGGTTTAGTCAGTGGCTTCCTTCCCAAAAGCGGCTGGGAACTGTTTTCGCACTGGGACGGTAAATGGTACACCCAAATCGCTCATTTAGGCTACAGCTATGCAAATGACGGGCAGCAGCACTCCGTTGCCTTCTATCCGCTTTTTCCCTTACTAATTCGGGGGCTGATGACCCTCGGAATGCGAGCCGACGCAGCAGGGGTATTAATCAACTCTTTGGCGTTTTTGGCTGCCTTAGTGCTGGTGTACTTTTGGGTAGAGGAGCGATACGATGCTGGTGCAGCGAAGTGGACAACTGCTGTGTTAGCTTGGTGTCCGTTCTCACTATTTTGCACTGTCATGTATACAGAAGGATTGTTTTTGTTCCTGACAGCATCGGCTTTACGAGCTTTTGAGAGGGGCGAGTATATTTGGGCGGCTTTTTGGGGAGCTTTGACGACTGCTACTAGGGGGCCGGGAGTGGCGCTGATACCTACTTTTTTGCTGGCAGCTTGGAGGGAAAAAAGACCTCCCCTAGCTTATGCTGCGGGTTTTGCTAGCGCGATCGGGTTCTTTTCATTTATTTTATACTGTGCTATTAATTTGGAAGATCCTTTAGCATTTATTCACATCCAAAAAGCATGGGTTCAGCCTACTTGGTTGGAGATATTTAAGGAGTTTTTCAGTTTCAGTTTGTACGCTGCTACTAAAGTTGGGATGGTTTTTGGCGGTTGCTATTTGTTGTGGTATTTACGAAAAAGGTTGAGCATTACCATCCTTTGCTTCGGTTTTTGCTCTTTGGCCCTGCTGGTTACTTCGGGAGCTTTACAGTCTGTAGAGCGCTACGCTTACGGTATTGTGCCGCTGTCAATAGGTCTTGGCTTGTTATTGGCGGCTAGACCTCGTTGGGGTTACGGGTTGATGGGATTGTTTGGTATATTTCTGCTGCGCTTTTCCGTGAGGTTTGCTAGTTGGCTGTGGGTAGCTTAGGGGCGATCGCTCTTAATATCTTTTGCCCAAACTTAATTTACTCTATTTCCCAAGCTGCCTGAAAAAAGTCTCTTTCGCACAACATGGCGTAGTGATAGGTTGCTTCTACTTCCGGCGTAGCTTCTGCGTAGCGATCGACCAAACTTTCCAGCCGTTTTGCTAAAATCTCAAAATCAGGGCTGCTATAGGTGGAAATCCAGTCGCTAAAGGCGTGTTCCGGTATATTAGGTTTAGCTAGCTGCTGTCCCAAAAAAGCATACAACCGCAAGCAAGGAGTCATCGCGGCTACTGTCAAACCGACACCGCTTCCCCAGGCTGTCGCTAATAAAAAATCTGTGTAGCGGCGGGTAGCAATTCCCGGTTTTGCCTCTTGCAAATTTACACCCCATTTGTCTGCATATCCTTGATGCAACCGAAGTTCTTCTAAAACACCGCTGCCGAGATTGTGGAGAATTTCAAACCCCTCCCAGTCGGGTGCTTTTGCCGCAGCGATACTGTAAGCGCGCGCGAATGCTCCCAGAAAAAATGCGTCTTGTGCAACGTAATATGCAAAACTATTTTGGGGGAGGCTGCCGTCAGCAATGCCTCTGACAAAGGGATGTTGCAGACAAGCTTCGCTTAAGTCTTGATTTGCTTGCCAAAGATAATTGGAATTTGTCATGCAATTTTGAATCGATGGGTTATGATTGTTATTTTTATAGTCTGAACTAAACATCTATGATAACAGATGTTTTCGCTGTGCGTCAGTCTTATGGTATCTTTTATTTTTCGGATTTAAGAAAATAGATAAGTTTTGGTACGCGGCTATGTTGTGGGCTGCTGTTGTCTGGCTCAAAGAGGGAAATTACCTGTCGAACCTCTCTCGTGAAGCAGCCAGCGTGTTGGGGGAAAAAGAAACTTTTGATTTAACGGTTGAAAAGCCGATTTTTAAACAGAAACTGCAATGAACGATACACCTAAGTATTCCTTGGTAATTCCTATCTATAACGAAGAAGAAAATCTCGCTGAATTGTATCGGCGAATTAGTGCCGTGATGGATCGAATGGACGGCCCAGTAGAATTAATTTTAATCAATGATGGTAGCCGCGATCGCTCTCTCGAACTTTTGCGAGAATTGCACGAAAAAGACTCGCGAATTTGTTACCTCAGTTTGGCCCGCAATTTCGGTCATCAAATAGCTGTAACTGCAGGTTTAAACTTTTCTAGAGGTCAAGTTGTAGTAATCATGGACGGCGATTTGCAAGACCCGCCAGAGCTAATTATAGATATGGTAGAACAGTGGCGGCAGGGCTATCAAGTTGTTTACGCTCAACGCACTCAACGCCGTCAAGAAGGTTGGTTTAAGCGGTTGCCGGCTTATATGTATTATCGCATTTTGCGCCATCTTGCTGATGTTGATATTCCGATAGATACCGGAGATTTTTGTTTGATGGATAGGTGTGTGGTGGACGTACTCAATGCGATGCCTGAACGCAACCGCTACATTCGGGGACTGCGCGCTTGGATTGGTTTTAAACAAACGGCGGTTAAGTTTGAACGTGATCCGCGCTTTGCAGGCGAGGTTAAGTATACCTTCAGAAAATCTTTAAGTTTGGCGATGAATGGTTTAGTATCTTTTTCAAAAGTTCCCCTCCGACTTTCGATTTATATGGGGTTATTTGCTGCATTTATATCTGTGTTAATGGCTTTTTTGATTTTGTATTGGCGGCTTTTTTATCCAAGTTCTGCCTTAACAGGTTTGACAATTGTGATGATGGCGGTTTTCTTTTTGGGTGCTGTGCAGTTGGTGAGTATTGGGATTTTGGGCCAGTATATAGGCCGTATTTACGAGGAGGTGAAGGGCCGCCCGCTTTATACGCTGGCAGAAGTGGCTGGTTTCGATCCATTTCGTCAAAAAAATGGTAAATAAGTAGGACTTTTTTACTATTTTGACGGCTTAAATATAGCGGTTGTATGGTGCGTGTGCTGAATCACCTGAAGCCTGGACTAGCTTCAAAATGCGGGTTCTGAACTGATAGCGATCGTCACTCTAATTGGCGCGGCTGGCATTAATGCGTTTGAGCGCGAACTTCCTAATGGTACTGGTGGCATTAATGACTATGGCACTGCGCTGTGGTTGACGGGAATGTTGATGAGCACGATCGGCTCTGATGACTTTCGGAAAACAGCCCAAGGGCGGGTGCTTTGTTTTTTGCTGGCGTTGTGTGCGATCGCGCTATGCGGTTATTTGACAGCAACGCTGGCTACATTTTTTGTGAGTCAGGATGCTGAGAGCGATCGAGCAGGAATAGCGGGTACAAAATCAATTCAAGCTGTGAAAACAGAAATTACTGCACTGCCAACAGAGGTTCAAGCCTGCTTCACGAAAAGGTTGAGACCTGTGAATTGCTGACCTTTGATTTGAGCATGAGGTCGATCGCTCTCGATGCGATAGTAGAGAAACGGTGATGTCTGTCCAATTATAGATAACCTTTTACTCTAAACTATTCCAAGCGAGAGATGATGTTTAAATTTTTGAATTTTACTATACAAATACCCTCTAACCACTCAAACAAAAACTTTTTATAAGGATGGGGAAAACAAGCAGAATAAATTCAGGATAGGGAATCAAAAAAAACTTGCTCCAGGATAAATCCCATATTTCACTGTTCAATAGTGCCGACAGTTTGTCTATGACCCAATGGCTAATTTTCTAGGATTTTGAGCCACTGTGGATAATTAAATCAATGTCATCTCCACTCCTGACTTGCATTTAATTCGACTTTTTTATGCTCCTTGCCCTCTAAAGCTTGTAGTATCGTTCCCAAAAAGACCCGCAGTATTGAATGTTAACCTGGTTCTATTTATTACATTGACACGAGAAACTCATGGAAAACACATTGTTCGATCGCACATTCCGCGACAGCGAAGGCCAAATTGTTATAGCTCAGATGCCAAACCTACCCCTGAGTGTCGGGATTGTAGCTAGTTTATTAACGCTCATTGTTACAACAGGAAAAATTAATTCAGGGTTGGAGCTAGTAGCCTTTGGCTCTTTGTTTACTTGGGCTTGGGAAGAATTATTTCAAGGAGTTAATTACTTTCGTAGAGCATTAGGTCTGATTGTGCTTGTCGGTCTGATTGTAGGGAAACTTCAATAATTAGGTAAGCAGAAATCACATCAATAAGGTATAGCAAACCTTTAATCAGGCGGATGAGGAACGGTGGAGAGGTTGACAGGCTGTAATGGACAATCCAAAAATTAACACCAATCGGATGTGCCAACACCTAAACAATGCTCCACTCATTCGCTACCTGTTACTATGGACGCTTGGCTGGGCGATCGTGCAGGTGTTGGCATATTTTGAAACGGTTCTGATTGTTTCTATTTTTGCAGCCCTTCTCGCCTTTGTGCTGAACTCTCCAGTCAAATTTGTATCTCGTTTCATCCCTCGTTAGGTAGCGGTTGTGCTGGTGTTTTTACTTGCCTTGTTGATTCTAGGTGGGTTAAGGGCAACGGTAGGATTAGCTATCATTTCCCAAGCACAGCAGTTATGGGAACAGACTCCTCAATTTTTAGAGTGGGCGATCGCACTTTTGGAAACACTCCAATCGTTTCTGCAAAAGCGCAATATTATAGTCGATTTCAGCACCTTTGAGACACAACTGCGCGAACAAGCCCTCGGCATCAGTGGCAGGGTTTTTTCCAGCAAAATGTGTTATTTAACTTGCTAGATGTGATTGTGATTGCGGTGGTTGGCTTCTTTAGGCTGCTAGATTGTAAACGACTATCGAATCTGATTGTGAGGCTATTTCCACCCGGCTTACGCGATGATTTGACCAGGGCAATTCAAAAGAATTTTCTGGGTTTCTTTGGTGTCGGTTGCTGTTATCAATCTTCTTGGGCATCTCTACCTTTGTGGTGTTTATTTTGCTGGATATTCCCTATGGACGGCTCATGGCTGCAGTGGCAGGCGCATTTGACCTGATTCCCGGTATTGGCGCAACGATTGGGATTAGCCTCATCTGCCTGATTATTCTGTTTCAAGGAATTATGCTCAGCTTGAAAGTTTTAGTGGGTTGCATTGTCTTACAGCAGGTTGAAGAAAAGTTACTCATACCCCCTATTATGCAAGGCTCCATTAATATAAATCCAGTCATTATGTTCATTGCGCTATTAGTGGGGCCGCGAGTCGCTGGATTGGTCAGAGTTTTTCTGTCGAGCCCGATCGCAGGCGTAATAATCAGCCTCCTCGATATTGATGAAATGCGTGGGGAAAAGACAGAACAACCTTCTGGTTGATGTTGAAGCTAGTTGGCTTGAGGTTTCGATTACAACATTTTTTTTTGAATCTCTGGGAGAGAAATTATGAAAGGTTTAAAGGGAAAAAACGCACTCATTACTGGAGCGAGTTCAGGCATTGGGCAGGCGATCGCCATTCGTCTCGCTCAAGAAGGTTGCAACATTGCCGTTAACTATCGCAAAAGCTTAGAAGAGGCAGAAGATACTGAAGAAATAGCTCTGCAAAAAGCCTGTGGACAAGCATCTGAATGCGGGGTTGAAACGCTATTAGTTCAGGGAGATGTCTCCAAAGAAGACGACATCCTTCGTATGGTGAATACTGTCATTGATAAATTTGGTAGTCTGGATATCCTGATTAATAATGCTGGGATTCAAACAGAAAGCGCATCCCATGAAGTGCCAACCGATGAATTCGATCGCATAATTGCCGTCAATTTGCGAGGTGCATATCTCTGTGCGCGGGAAACCATTAAGCATCTGTTAGAGCAGCAGCGCCCTGGGGTGATTATCAATATTTCGAGTGTGCATGAAATCATTCCCCGCCCGATGTATATCAGCTATTCCATCAGCAAAGGCGGCATGGGAAATCTGACTAAAACCCTAGCGTTGGAATACGCAAACCGAGGCATCCGTGTCAATGCTATTGCGCCCGGTGCAACAATTACACCGATTAATGAAAGCTGGACTGACAATCCAGAACAAAAGGCAGTAGTGGAAAGCCATATCCCAATGGGACGGGCAGGGACATCGGAGGAAATGGCGGCATCTGTTGCCTTTCTCGCATCAGATGAAGCGGCTTACATTACGGGACAAACGCTCTATATTGATGGTGGATTGACCCTCTATGGTGACTTTCGCGAAGCTTGGTCTGCGTGACATAATCCTACATCAACACAAGCTGTCACCATTGGTGTAGGCATCTTTGCAGCCCGATGAAGGGTGTCGGGTAAGGTTCAAGCGTCGCCACTCTCCCCTCCCCTAAGAACCGTGCA